>JAPUKM010000063.1 GCA_027295645.1 Chloroflexota bacterium
AGCTGCTCGTTGATCCTGGGGTTGTACTTCATAGTACAGCTCCCCAGGGGGTAGAAGTTGGTGTCCACCGAGTAGTTGAGCTGGCTGAGTCGGGTGAAGTACCGTACCACCTCAAGCTGGGAGAGTTCCGGCAGGCCCACATCCTCGCGAAGCAGCTCCTCCGACGGGAGTGCCTGCTCAGGCACGTCCAGGTCAGGAAAGAGGAGAGCCCTACGCCCGGGGACGCTGCGCTCCATGAGGAGCCGCCGCTCTAACTCAGTCGCGTTCGGCTTGGTCCGGTCTCCGTTCATATTCACGATCTCAGCCTCACACCAGCCGGGCCAGCGCCCCGGCCAGGGCCTCGATATCCTCCCGGCTGTTCTGCTCGGTCACGCACAGCAGCATGCCGTTCGGGACGGCATCACTCACGTCAAGGCCGCCCATGATCCCCTGCTCCAGCAGTGCGGCATTGATCTCGCCAGGGGGCCTCGGGCACCGGACAACGAACTCCTGGAAGAAGGTGCCGGAGAGGGGCAGGCTGTAGCCGGAAATTCTCTCCACAAGCGACGCCGCATAGTGTGCCTTGTGATAGCAAAGCTCCGCCACCTGGCGCAGGCCCTGCTTGCCCACAAGGGCCATGTACACCGTGACCATCAGACCGATGAGCGCCTGACTGGTGCAGACGTTGGAGGTGGCCCGTTCCCGACGGATGTGCTGCTCCCTGGTCTGCAACGTGAGCACGTACCCGGTGCGACCATCATGGTCCACCGTCCGGCCCACGATCCGCCCCGGCATCTGACGCACATACTCGCTCTTGCAGGTGAATTGGCCGATATACGGCCCCCCAAAGCCGACCGGAACACCCAGGGGCTGCCCCTCCGCCGTCACGATGTCGGCACCGTAGTCGCCAGGCGGGCGGAACATCCCCATGGCGATGGGGTTGGTCGACACCACCAGCAGCGCGCCAGACCCGTGGGCCGCTCGCCCCAGAGTCTCCATCTCCTCCATGTACCCAAAAAAGTTGGGGTGCTGCACAATGAGGCAGGCGGTATCCTCCGGCACTGCACTGGTAGAGGCGGGAACAGCATAGACCTGGATGCCCTGGGACTCTGTATACGTCTCCAGCACCTCTCGGTACGCCGGCGATAGGGTGTCGAGGTAGGCAACCTTGTAGCGGTGGGTGATCCGACACGCCATGAGTGCCGCCTCCGCCAGGCTGGTAGCGCCGTCGTACAGGCCCGTGTTGGCGACGTCCATGCCGAACAGCTGGCAGGTCAGGGTCTGGAACTCGTAGGCAACCTGAAGAGTCCCCTGGCTCACCTCCGGCTGGTAGGGCGTGTAGGCGGTCAGGAACTCGCCCCGGCTGGCGATGGCCTGCACCACCGCCGGGACGTAGTGGTTATAGGCACCGGCACCCAGGAAGCTAGGGCCCTGGAGGGCGTGCCTGTTTTCAGAGGCCAACGCCGTCAGGTCCTGAAGCAGCTCCATCTCAGAGAGAGGCGACGGAAGATCCAGCTTCGAGTCGCGATACTCCGCCGGAATGTCTCCAAACAGCTCGTCAACGGAGGATACGCCGATCGTGCGGAGCATCTCCTGCCGGTCAGCAGGGGTGTTGGGGCTGTACGGTGACACCATTGCCGGCACTACCCAAGGCTGGCGAGGTACTCTTCGTACTGCTCCGCGGACATCAGGCCCTGGACATCCGCAGGAGCCACAGAGGCCAGACGAACCATCCATCCCTTGCTATTGGGGTCTTCATTGATCATCTCCGGATGGTCCAGGAGCTCCCGGTTCACCTCCGCCACCTCACCACTGACCGGGCTGAAAAGGTCCGAGACCGCCTTCACCGACTCGACCTCACCCAGCTTCTCGTTCTGGGCAAGTTTGGAGCCGGGCTTGGGAAGGTCTATGAAGACCACGTCCCCCAGCTGCTCCTGTGCGTACTCCGTGATCCCCACAAGGGCACGCCCGTCATCTTCCAGCACCACCCACTCGTGCTCTTTGGTGTATCGACGGTCGGTGGGATACATTAAGCCCTCCGGCGAGAGTAAAAGGGAAGCGCCACGGTCTCAGCATCAACGAGCTTGCCCCGGATGTCGATGGAGAGGCGTGATCCGAGGGGTGCCAACTCACTGGCAACATAGCCCAAGCCGATACTTCTGTCAAGGGTCGGCGAATAGCCTCCGCTGGTCACTTCACCCACCGTCTCTCCCCGACTGAAAATAGCGTACCCGTGCCGCGCGATGCCCCGGCCAACCATCTGGAACCCGGCCAGCCGCTGGGCCGGGCCGCTGCGCTGAATGCTCCGCAACGCCTCTACGCATACCGATTCCGAGTCCAGGGCAACGAACCGCTCCAGCCCGGCCTCTATGGGGTTGCGGTCCACATCCATGTCAGTGCCGTGCAGCAGGAGGCCCGCCTCCAGCCGTAGCACGTCGCGGGCGCCCAGCCCGCACGGAACCGCGCCCAGCTCCTGCAACAGGCTCCACAGCTTCGGCGCATCGCTCATGGCGGGCATGATCTCGAAGCCATCCTCACCGGTATAGCCGGTGCGGCCCACCAGCGCCTCCACGCCCGCCACCTTTGTCTGGGCACAGCGGAAGGGCCGCAGCTCATCAGCCAGCCCCGGGGCAACCCGGTCGAGCAATGCGGGAGTCTGCGGTCCCTGGAATGCGATCATGCCCACATCGAGCGTCCGGTCGTCAAGCTCCACCGACGGGAACCGGTCGGTACGCCACCGCTGAAGCCAGCTCCAGACGGCATCGCGGTTGGCGGCATTTGCGATAAGCAGGTACTCCTGATCGCCCAGCCTGTAGAAGATGCAGTCGTCAATGATACCGCCGGCCTCGTTGCAGACCAGGGTATAGCGGGCCCGGTTCAGAGCAACGGAGGGGACATCGGCGGTGGTCACCCAGTCCAGCAGATCGGCCGCCTGGGCCCCCCGAAGCCAGATGCGGCCCATGTGGGAGACATCGAACAGCCCGGCGGTGGCCCGCACGGCCCGCGCCTCCGCAAGGATGCCCTGAAACTGGAGGGGCATCTCCCATCCGGCGAAGGGCACCATCCGCCCATCAAGGGCAACGTGGGTATCGTACAGGGCGGTACGGCTGAGATGTTGGGTCATACGAAGTGCTCCATGGCGTCAGGAAGGCATCCTATCGACTGGCAAATGGGGTGTCAATGCGAAATGAGGCCATCATTTGACTATCGGTATCCCGCCGCCTTGCAAACGGCGGCAGGGTTCGGTACGATGGATTCGTTGCGATGATGTAGCCCTCCGCTCACGGTCAGTACCATGCAAGACTCTGTCCCAAACCCAAGCCAACAACCTCCTGAGCTTGCCGAGAGTGCCCGAGGCCTCCTTGGCGGCCGGGGCAAGCTGATTATCGCCGTGGGGCTCTTGGTCATAGCGCTGGGCTACCTGGCATTTACGGCCTTCCAGGGCGCCACGGTCTTCTATTTTACCGTCGGCGAGTTGCTGGGCGGCGAGGCGGACGTGGGAGAGCCGATACGGGTCAACGGCAAGCTGGTCCCGGACAGCTTCCAGCGGGACACGGAGGGGACCATCGCCAGGTTCATCCTCACGGACGGTCAGCAGCTCCTCCCCGCCGTCCACGACGGCATCCTTCCGAATCTCTTCTTCAATGAGCACTCGGAGATCGTCCTGCAGGGATACTACGGGGAGGACGGCGTGTTCCAGAGCCAGATGGTCATCGTCAAGTGCCCTTCCAAATACGTGTCCCTGGCAGAGGAGCAGCGGGCGTAAACCTCTCAGGAGACACCTCCGCCTGAAGGCAGAGGCATCGATGCCGCTCCCTAGAAGGGAGCTACCTGCCCTTACCCATCCCCAGCACACCCTGGAGCAGCATAGCAGCCACCTCCTTGTCCAGGGGGTGGTTATTGCTGCCACACTTCGGCGACTGAATACAGCTGGGACAGCCTTGCGTACAGGGACATTCCTCAATGACTCGTAAGGTTGTGGCCCACAACTCCTCCGCCAGGTCGTACCCCTTCTCGGCGATCCCGACGCCCCCGGGGTGCCCGTCGTAGATGAAAATCTGCGGCTTGCCGGTGTCGGGATGGAGAGGCGTGGAGACGCCGCCGATATCGTTGCGGTCGCAGAGGGCGAACAACGGCAGCACGCCGATGGCCGCGTGTTCCGCGGCGTGCAGCCCACCGGCAAGGTCCAGGTGCCACCTGTGGATAGCCTCCAGCAGCGCCTCCGGCAGGTCGAACCACAGTGCCACGGTATTGAACCGCTGAGGCGGCAGGTCCAGCGCCTCCTCTCCCAAAAGCTCGTCGGAGAAATGGGCCTTCTTTTTGAAACTCACTACCTGGTTCGACACCTCAACCTCTCCAAGGTAGAGACGGACCGCGCCCGCCTCCCTTTCGCGAAGGGAGGTGATCACCTGGATATCGGTGATGTCCTGGGACTGGGTGTAGTAGGGCAGATCCCCAGCGGAAACATAGGCTGTCTTGGAGACCTGGTCCAACTCCTCCACCAGGTATTGCTCCCCATAGTGGAGGTAGACCGCGCCCGGGTGAAGCTGGAAGAATACGGACCCTTCCTCCACATGCTCCAGCACCCTGCCGGAGCCGCCCTCCACCACCATATAGTTGCCGGAGGAGGCGGAGCGTATGTTGACCTCCTCTGCCGGGTAGGTGTGGTCCGGGGCGGGAAACCACCGCCGCTGCCGGGCCCGTAGCAACCCCCCCTCCACAAGCGACTCCACCCGGTGAAAGAAGGTCGGGCCGAACAGCTCGGCGTCTCCAGGTGTGAGGGGTGCCTCGTACGCAGCGCACAGGAGATGGCCGTCCAGGACGTAGGGGTTCGCCGGCGCGATGAGGGCGTGCTCATGCGAGCGGCCAAAGAAGAAGTCCGGGTGGCGCATGAGGTACTGGTCCAGCGGATCATCCCTGGCCACCAGGATGCTCAGGGAGGGCTCCTGCCGTCGACCGCTCCGTCCGGCCTGCTGCCAGGTGCTGCTGATGCTGCCGGGGTAGCCGGCCAGGACGGTCGCGTCCAGATCGCCGATATCGAGGCCCAGCTCCAGGGCGTTGGTGGAGGCCACCCCCAACAGCTCACCGCTGAACAGGGCACGCTCGATCTCCCGACGCTCCTCGGGGAGGTAGCTTCCCCGGTACGGACGGACCCGGTCCACCAGCTCGGGAGCGGTCTCTGCGAACTGGTTGCGGACGGACATGTACATCAACTCAACCTGCCGTCGTGTCCTCGCGAAGGCGAGCGTCCGTATGCTCTCTTTCAGAAGGATGCCGAACAGCTGAGAGCCCTCGGATATCGTGCTCTTGCGAGCCGTTTTGGCCTCATCAACCAACGGGGGATTCCAGAACAGGAATTCCTTGCCGCCAAAGGGTGAGCAGTCCTCGTCCACCACGGTAACGGGGAGTCCTATCAACTCCTCGGCAAGAGTCTCTGAATTGGCGATGGTGGCCGAGCATAGGATGAACTGGGGGGTGCTGCCGTACTGAAGGCAAAGGCGACGGAGCCGTCGCATGATGTTGGCGACGTGGGACCCGAAGATTCCACGGTATATGTGGGCCTCGTCCAGGACCACGTAGCGAAGGTTTCGAAACAGCCTGCCCCAACCCTTATGGTTGGGAAGAATGCCCAGGTGCAGCATGTCCGGATTGGTCAGCACCACCTGGGCACGATCCTTTATGCCCCTACGGGCATGGCCCGGAGTATCTCCGTCAAAGATTTCGGCGCGCACGGGAAGCCGGTCGCCATTGAGCTCACGTATGCTCCGAAGCTGGTCCTGCGTCAGGGCTTTGGTGGGCGCCAGGTACAGGGCTCGACTGGTCGGATGCTCTAGCACCGTCTCCAAGAGGGGGATCGTGTAGCAGAGGCTCTTCCCGCTGGCCGGCCCGGTGGCCACGACAACATGGTGACCCTCCCGGGCTGCATTTATTGCCACGGCCTGGTGCCGGTAGAGAGGATAGGTGCCACGACTCCGCAGCGCCTCCTCCAGTCTTGCATCCAACGGCCGCTCCAACTCGCCGTATTCCGCCGCTCTGGGCTCCACCGTCTGCTCATGAACAACCTGGCCGGAGTACCAGGGTGCGCTCCGGAGCCGCGCCAGAAAGCCGTCAACGTCCATTCAAGTCCACAGCGTCCTGAATGATCTCCAAGCCATAGTCCAGGAGCTCGGCATCCCCGCGGATGTCCTCGATGTACGCCACCACACGGGAGAGCATCTCGTTGGCGTGCCGGGGGTTGTTGCTGACACAGGTGACACCCAGGGTCAGCAGCCGCCGACGGTCGTTGTCGTCCACTTCGGCGATGGAGACGTTGAAGCGGCTGCGTACGCGGGAGACCAGGGAGCGCAGGACGCGACGCTTGCCTTTCAAAGTATCGTTCTCCGGCATGCGAAGCTGGATGGCACAGATGCCGATATGCATGGGGTCCCTCCCATGGCACACCGGAGGACCCGGTGACCCGCTACGTACTATACCATGGCCCGTTGCTCTCACTACTACGGCCTGTGTGACATACCCACTAACTCACAGCCTTGGCCGACAAGTTGACGGCGATTGTGAATCGGATTACAATCGCCTACCTGATGCGCCGAGAGACAGCCCCCATGCCTTCTGGAGCTAGATAACCATGGCCCGGGAAAAGGCGGAGCGTTCACGGGTAATACCAGAGGTCCCGGAGGTGGTCGTCATGCGCCTGCCTCTGTATCTCAGGACCCTTGTTCAACTCTCCCAGCGTGGTGTAGAGGTGGTAAGTTCACAGCAGCTGGGGCAGCAGCTCCAGATGACCCCTGCTCAGATACGCAAGGATCTGAGCTACTTTGGCCGCTTCGGCAGACAGGGACGAGGCTACTCCGTTAAATACCTGTTGGAGGAGTTGCGCCAGATCCTTGGACTGGAGAGGGAGTGGGACGTGGGACTCGTGGGTGTTGGCCGGCTGGGGCGAGCTATTATCAGCTACGCCGGGATGGCCCCCGAAGGGTTTCACATAGTAGCCGCCTTCGATGCCGATCCCCGTCAGGTGGGCCAGACCGTCGGCGGTATCACCGTGCAGTCTATGGACCATCTTCAAGAGAGCATCAAAGCCACGGATACCCGGATCGCCATTGTTGCTGTGCCCGCCGCCCACGCCCAGGAGGTCATTGATCGGCTGGTGGAGTGTGACGTCCGCGCTATCCTGAACTACGCCCCCATACCCGCACTGGTCCCGCCACCGGTCAAGCTACGCAACATCGACCCGGTCCTGGCCCTTCAATCGATGACCTACTACCTGCGGTCGTTGTAGAACGGTCCTCACCCTCAACGGGCACGGACGCGACTACCTGGAACCCTCCAGCGCCCCAAAGCAGGTTTCCACCATGCTGTCTATATCGATCTGGTACTCACGGTAGAGGTCTTGCATGGCGCCAGACTGACCAAACTCAGTTACCCCCAGAGGGAATGTCCTTGTACCCAGGGCACCGCCTATCCAGGCCAGCGCGTGGGGATGGCCATCCAGGACGGTGACGGCGGGAACGGTCCATTCCTGCGATGATAGTACATCCTTGAGGAACGGGAGCGAACCGTCCACGCCCCTCGTTGTGACGGAGACCGACTCCCGGTACCATCGAAACAGCCGGTCGGCAGAGGTGACGTTGATGACGTTGGCGAACACACCCTCCTGACGCAGGAAGCGGCTCGCCTCAATGGCGTCCGGGACCAGAACACCGCTAACGAAGATGTTGACCACGTTGCTCCCCGGCCTGTACCCATTCTCACCGCTGAGATCGAGGAGTCGATATGCCCCCCGTAGTACCTGCTGGCGCAGACGCTCCCTGGAATCGGCATCTTCGGGAAGATTCAGAAGCGTTTGGTCCACCCGCCTTGTTGAGAGGCGCAAATAGGCCGATTCCTCACGACGGCGAATCTGCTCTAGAGCGTGGAGGAGTATCCACTCCAGCTCCTGCGCAAAGCATGGCTCGTAGAATGTGACGCCTGGCAGCTCTATGCCGATGCCAGGTGTCACCGTGGACTGGTGTACTCCACCTTCGCGGGCCAGAGTGACTCCGGATGGCGTGCCAACGGCAATGAAGCGCGCGCCGGAGTATATGTTGAACATGAACCCTTCCAAGGCACGACATATGAACGGGTCGTAGAGGGTGCCGATGGGGAACAGCAGTTCGCCGGACATCTCAAAGGCCAGGCCAAGCTGCCCAAGGAGCATGAAGAGGTTGTTCTCGGAGATCCCAAGCTCTATGTGCCGCCCCTTGGGACTCTCCTCCCATCTGAGTGACCTGGTAATCCCCTCTTCAGGAAGAGCTTCCTTCTCCTCCCGTGCCCACACACCCGCCTTGTTGATCCATCCTCCAAGATTGGTGGAGCTTGCTACGTCCGGGCTCACCGTGACGATCCTCTCCGCCGCATCCGGGATGTCACGAGCGATGTCCGTGAGGATCAGGCCGAACGCCTGTTGGGTGGTCATTGTACCTCCGTACGCATGGCCCAACGTAGTCGGAATGGCAAGATCGGGAGGAACGCTTTCGGTACTGTTCCCTGATCGCAATCGCTCGCCCGCTTGAATACAGAAGCGGCCGACGGCGCTCTGGGGGTCGAACCCGGACCAGATTTCGTCCTCACCCACGCCCAGCTGCTCCCTCAGCTCATCCATGCCCTCCTGGGAGACCAGCACCGAGTGATTCTGCGGATCACCCATCGACGGCAGCCGCCAACCCTTTAATGTATAAGCGAACACCACACCCGGCCTATCCACGCTATCCACCTTCTCAAACGCCTCGCGGAGCACGGCGAAGTCGTGACCGCCAAGATTCTGGAAGATATCCTGAAGCTCCCGGTCATCCCACTGACTGATGAGCTTGGTGAACTCATTCGGATCGCGGCTGAAGCCAGGCAGCAACTCTCGCAGGGCTCCAAGGGGAAGCCGCAGTAAACGATGGTAGACCTCGTTGGACATATCATCGATGCAGTACCGCAGCAACTCACCGTTGGGCTCCGCAAAGGCCGCCTGGAGCCTCTTCCCGTACTTTGCCTCCACCACCTCCCAACCGTTGGCGGCAAACATCTCCTGCCACATCTGGACACGGATCCCCGGGATGATTCTATCCAGGCTCTGACGGTTGAGATCAACAATCCACATGACGTTTGAGAGCCCGCTCAGCTGTGGCTCAATGATAGCCTCCCACACCGAGCCTTCGTCCAATTCCGCGTCCCCGATGATGGCGATGTACCTGTGAGGTGATCCCTTTGGGCCGCGCTGATGGCTGAGTAGGTACTGCTCGGTGAGCGCCGCGAAGTTCGGCGCTATTGCTCCGAGACCCATGGAGCCACCGGAAAAGTCGACCGGGTCGGGGTCTTTGGTCCGGCTGGGGTAGGACTGCAGGCCGTGGAACTCCCGCAGGGTCTTCAAATACTCCTGGTCCAGGTTGCCCATAAGGTACTGGATAGCGTGAAAGACCGGCCCTGCGTGGGGCTTCACCAATATACGGTCCCCGGGCTTCATGAAATCAAAGAAGAGGGAGGTCAGCATGGTCACAGCTGAAGCGCTCGAGGTCTGATGCCCCCCCACCTTGATACCATCAGGATTGGGGCGAACGTTGTTGGCGTGATGGATCATCTGGGTGGCCAGCCACAAGAGCTTGTCCTGGACCTTCGCCAGCATGTTGTCGCGGCTGCGCCTGCTTCTGCTAGTTCGGCTCGCAGTGGCGTGTGTCACGGCATCCCCCTCCATCAGAACAGTGTGCCAGGATTATAGCAGCACCCATGAAGGTTGTCCTGAGATTTGTGCAGGAAGACCGACATTACGCCAGGCACGGGTATCCAGTGAGGCTGAGAGGTGTCCTGGAGGGGGCTCCGGAGTCCCTCAGGGGGCTGATGAGAGAAGGCCGACCCGCTCCTCATGAAGCCCGATAATGGGGGCAAATAGGTGCTCCAGCTCACTGGACTCCACACCGGCTGCCATGGCCAGCTTGGCTTGCATCTCGGGCTGTTCAAGATCGCCTGGCTCCAGGCGGATCATATACTTGCGCGCGACTTCATAGTGGGGCGAGTGAATGTCGACCATACGTATGCGTGTTCGGCCGGTAGCGGGATCGCGGAGCTCCTCAAAGGGCATTGTCTTCAGATGTCCCCGCTCCAAGTAGACCAGGCCTCCTTGGAGCAACCGTGGATCTGTCGATTCCGA
>JAPUKM010000064.1 GCA_027295645.1 Chloroflexota bacterium
CGAGTTCGCCAGGCTGTCCATCCAGTTTCTCAAAGGGAGTTAGCAGATACCATGTCTCTTGAGGGCCAAGGAGACCAGTAAGCCGATTTTTGTCACCGATGTGATCGGGTGGCGACCATCTATCTTGGCCCAGCGTTACCGCAGGGCTCCAGCGGCCAACCCAGGGACAGGCCGGGCACCTTGTGTCCCTCTATTTGGCCTTGCTCCAGGTGAGGTTTACCCGCCTCCGATGTCACCATCTGAGGCCGTGAGCTCTTACCTCACGATTTCACCCTTATCCCAATAGGAATGCCTATCGGGACGGTATGTTTCTGTGGCACTATCTATCGGGTTGCCCCGTCTGGGCGTTACCCAGCACCCTGCCCGGTGGAGCTCGGACTTTCCTCCCCGCCGGCTTTCGCCGTCAGAGCGGCCGCCCGGTCTCCTTGGCCCATAGTCAGTCTACCACCTTCCCCAGCTCCCGGAAAGCAACGTTGCAATGCTGTCCCCCGCTCACTGCTGTTATTGAAAAAATCTTACAATTAGTTTAGACTTTTGCCCAATCCTGCATTGCAGAAGTGGCTGGCCAGTGGCTAAGCCATCTCGGAACGCTCTCTATGTCCGCCCGCACAGCCACCAAGATCTCTGGCAACCTGAAGACTCACAGGAAGAACAGGGCCGCCAAAGCAGGCGACTCCCGTAAAGCAGGCCGCCGCGGCTCACCCAGCGCATCCCATCGCTCAGGGTTGCATCTTCGCCTGAAGGTGGCGGCCGTTGTCTGGCTCTCCATCCTCATTGCCGTCGTTATGACCCTATTCAGGGAAACCATATCCCAACTTGGAAACTGGGGTTATGTGGGTGCCTTCGTAATCAACGGCATCAGCTCCGCATCCGTTGTGCTCCCCGCACCGGGAGGAGCAATAGTTCTGCTCATGGCCCCTGATTACAACCCTCTGTTGTTAGGAATAGCGGCGGGTATGGGCGGAGCCCTTGGCTCCCTCACCGCCTACTTTGTCGGAGCGCATGCACGGCCGGCCCTTCAAGGCCGCCGCCTCTATCCGCGGGCCCACCGGTTGATGCACCGCTTTGGCTCAGTGCTCCTGATACTGGCAACACTTATGCCTGTATCTCCAGGCGATTTCGTGGGTGTTCTGGCCGGGGCCACCCGGTATCCAATCTCACGATACCTGGTCTACGTTACCATTGCGAGTGTCATCAAGATGACGGTGATGGTCTACTTAGCCATCGCCTCCTTTGCGCGGCTGGAGGAGTGGTTTGAGCGATGGGGTGGGGTTTCGCTCTGGTAGAGACAGGCGTTCGCCACACCTCCTAAGGCAGCGTTACGACTCAGCCCTCTCAAAAGCCTGTACTTTGAGCCTAAGAACCACCCTACTCTTGGTAGTCTCCACACGCTCCAGCAGCATACCAAGGAGTTTCCGTCGGGTTGCCTGATCCGCGTTCTGCCACACTGCGGGCTGGGATGCCATCTCCGGCGAAAGAAGCTCCCCCTCACTGAGCGCCTGTTGCTCTTGAGCTAACCTGCTAAGCTGGCGGCGGAGCCGTCCCAGAGTAGTGGCCCCCCGGGCGGCTGAACGGAGATAGCGCAGATAGCGACGGCGCAGGTTCTCAGGCCAGGAGGCCATCTCCCCCTGCAACGGCTGTCCTGCTACCATGGGCGTCCTGTCCTTGCGTTTAACGGCTGCTGGCGCTGTCATTTCCAGCCTGTGATAGAGCTCTGTGACCACCGCTTCCTCAAGCTCTCCTGCCCTCCAGGTCTGATACTCGCACAAACCCTGGTTGGTACGCGACTGGCACTGGTAGTATCGGTAGACGCTGCGCATCCGGCGTCCATCCTTCCGGTGCCAGCTTTGACGACGGGTGACGCCGATCATGCGGTTACCACACTGCTCGCAGTACACCAGCCCCGACAGTAGGAACGGCTCCTGCACGGGAGTGCGTCGTATTGGACTACGGGACTGCATCATATCCTGTACCTGTCGAAACTCTTGGGGAGAGATCATGGGGGGATGATTCCCGGGAAGCCGTAGGCCAAACCGCGTGTAGGTGCCGATGTAGACACGGTTCCGTAGGATATCCCGGATAGTGCCCATACTCCAACTCCGGCCCCGACGGGTGAGGTAGCCGTGCTGATTCAGGTAACCGACGATGCTTCGCAGACCTAACCCCTGCTCCCGGTACAACCGGAACATCAGGTGAACGACCTCCGCCTCCTGAGACACCTCCTCAAGCCGTCTCGTCGCACCAATCCTGTAGCCGTAGGGAGGCCTCCCCAATCCTTCGCCCAACAAGGCCTTGGCCTCCATCCCCTCACGGATACGCTGCCGCCGCACAGAGTTGGTACCATTGTGGAAGGCCTTCAGGAGACCCTGAAGCGGGTCCGGCAGATTCTCATCCGTGCAGAGCACCTGAGAACCCAACTGATCTATGGCGAGGAACCCTTCCACCGCCTGCTCCAGCGTTATGCCCAGGTGTTCGGGCTTGTGCACCAGTACCAGGAAGCTGGATGTGGCCTCCCGGATGTGCTGAAGCATGTCACGGAAGGCCGGGCGGGTGGGCTCCTCCTGGGAATCGGCGAACACGGCTACGAGGTTGTGATGCTTGCGGCGGCAGTAGTCGGCGAAGTCGCTCTCCAGGCGGGAACGGGACGTACCGGTAGATTCTGGAGATGCGGACGGATCGTATGTGCAGTATCCGATGGACCGCACAGGTCAACTCAGATAGAGGATTCTGGCACAGCTATTACACTGGATCGGCTCGCTGCCGGAGCGGAGCCTTTGCATCTCATGAGTAGGCAGCGTCAGGCGGCACCCCTGGCACATTCCGCGTTCCACACGAGCCACCGCATAGCCTTGGCGAGCCTGTCGCACCTTTTCATATCTGACAAGATGTTCGGGGTCGGCGTGAGATACCTTCTCGCCACGGTCTTTCGTCAGACCCTCTAGCTGTTTGAGAAGTGTCGTCCTCTCTTCGCCAAGGGTAACCAACGATTTCCCCCTCTCCTCATCCATTCTCACAAGCTCCTCGCTGGACCTGGCCATCCTCTTCTCGGCCTCCTCCAGCTCAACCATCATGGCAAGGAGCTGGTCCTCAGCCTGCTGCGCCTGCTCCTTAGCTATCTGGATCTCACTGAAGCCGCTCTCCATCTCCCGGGGGCTCTTCACCGATCCACCATAGAGCCTGCTATCCAAGGCCTTTACTCTATCCTCTATGGCTTGGAGTTCCAGTGTCTGCGTGCTCTGCTTCTGGTGAAGTTGACGCACGGTGTTCTGTTGCTCTTCAATCTCATCCCTGATACGGACCAGTTCACTATCATCCTCTATCTGCTCCTTCACAGACGTCAGTTGGGTCTGAGAACGATCTATCTCCCAGTCAAGCTCTTGAAGCTCGTAAAGGCGATGTACGGTCGTCATGCTCCCCCCCGCAGAGATACGCTCTATTGGATTGTAGACCGCCGTTGAAAGATGTCAAGAAAGAGCGTGAACTCCCTCATCCTGAGGTGCATCTAATCTCTGGTTGAAGGATACTCTCGCTTCCTAGTACAATCAAACGTACCTCAACGAGTGGAGGCTCCCGGCAGTGGCCTTTCGCATCTTCAACACACTGACCCGCAAAGTCGAAGAGTTCGTCCCGCGAACCTCCAACGTCGTTACCATGTACACGTGCGGGCCCACCGTGTACCGCGATGCGCACATAGGTAACTTCCGTTCTTATCTCATGGCTGACTGGATTCGTCGTGTCTTTGAGCGTGAGGGCTACGCCGTCCAACATATCAAGAATATCACCGATGTGGGGCACATGCGGCAAGAGGTGCTTGAACGCGGCGAGGACAAGGTCATCGCCGCCGCCATATCCGAGGGCAAGACCCCAATGGAGATCGCCAAGGCCTATACAGAGACCTTCTTCCAAGATGAGGCGAAGCTCAATATCCGCCCTGCCCATGAGTTCCCCAGGGCAACGGAGCATGTCGAAGAGATGATCGAGCTGACCCGGAGTCTTCTGGCCCGGGGACACGCCTACCAGGCAGGGGGAAACATCTACTTCTCCGTGTCCAGCTTTCCCAGATATGGCGAACTCTCGGGCAACATCGGGGCGGAGCTACAGGTGGGGGTGAGGGTCGAAGTGGACCCTCTGAAGCGGGATGCCCGGGACTTCACACTATGGAAAGAGGCCGAGGCGGGCCGCATGCTCAAGTGGGATAGTCCCTGGGGCGAGGGCTTTCCAGGCTGGCACATCGAGTGCAGCGCGATGTCCATGAAATATTTGGGCAAGCAGATCGATATCCACACCGGCGGCGTGGACAACATCTTTCCTCACCATGAGGGGGAGATCGCCCAGAGCCAGGGGGCCACCGGTCTCGATTTCGTCAGATACTGGGTCCATGGACAGCACCTTCTGGCCGACGGCGTCAAGATGGCCAAGTCCGCCGCCAACAACTATACGCTCAGGGACCTGGAGGCTCGGGACTTTGAGCCCCTGGCCTTTCGCTACCTTTGTCTCACGGCCAGATTCAATACGCGCCTGAATTTCACCTTTGCCGCGCTGCGTGCCGCCCAGCGGGGCCTCACTCGCCTCCGGGACAGGGTGTGGGAGTGGTCCCTGGGCCCCAGGGAGAAGTTGGAGCCAACCCAGGAGATGGATGCGTGCCGGAGCGCCTTCTGGGGGCGGGTCAACGACAACCTTGATATGCCGGGAGCCCTTGCCCAGGCATGGAGGACGGCTCATCTGCCCCTCCCTCCGAGCAGCAGACTCCAACTCCTCCTGGAATTTGATGAGGTTCTGGGGCTGGGCCTCTCAGATGTTCTGGCACGCTACAGACTGCCTTCGGAGGCGGATATCACCCTCCAAGGGCGGGCGGCCCTCAGAGAAAAGCGCCGATACAGCAATGCCGACTCCATCCGCCAACAGCTGCATACCGAGGGGTATGTTGTGCGAGATACCCACGGAGGCACCCGGGCACGTCCGATGACTGGCCAGGAGCGCCGCGCCGAGGCCTGGCAGGAGGTCTCATCCTCTCACGAGGTGCCATCTCTGATCGATCACCCCGATGCCGTAGACGTCAGCTTCGTCCTCTTGGCCTGCAACTATCAAGAGGATGTCCAACGTTGCATACAGAGCGCACTGCGCTGGACCGATACGAGCTCGGTCGAGGTGGTGGTCGTCGACAACGGCTCCACGGATGGAACATCCCGTTGGCTAGAGGATCTGGCCCAGGCGGACCCACGGGTCCGCGTCGTTCACACCGACCATATTCTGGGAGACGCGGCCGCAAAGAATATCGGGCTGAAGCAAAGCCTGGGCCGGATTGTAATCCTGTTGGATACCAGCGCGGAGGTGACGGGAGACCTGCACACCCCCCTGCTCCAGACGCTACGCGACTCTCGGGTGGGAATGGCTGGCCCCTTCGGGCTTGTCACCACCGACCTGCGCCACTTCGACGAGGTGGCCAATTCTACCGAGGTGGACGCCATGCAGGCCTACTGCTTCGCCTTCCGTCGCGCCGACCTGGCAATAGTGGGATGGATGCCGGAAAGCTTCCGCTTCTACCGCAACTTGGACATCCAGTTCAGCTTCCAGTTCAAGGCCAGCGGATTCAAGATCCTGGCTGATCGCAGTCTGCCTGTGCACCGCCACGAACATCGCCAATGGTCCGAGCTCGCTGAAGAGGAGCGGGAAAAGTTAAGCCATGATAACTTCCGGCGGTTTCTCAAGCGATGGGAGCACCGGAAGGACCTCCTGGTCGTTAACCAGGCCTAGGCGCATCCGAACACCGGCCTACTTGGAGCGTGCTCCGCTAAGAAGAAGCATCTCCTCCGCCCTGGCGGTCTCCATGGCACAGTCCACCCAAACACCAAACTGACCGGCCACAACCCCCGCAACCTCCTCCAGAGACACAGAACGCCCCAGCACACGCTCCAGAGAGGTGACCTCTCTGTCATGGATGCCGCATGGAATGATGTGATCGAACCAGGAGAGGTCGGTGGTGACGTTGAGAGCGAAGCCGTGGCTGGTGACTCCCCGACTGATCTTCACACCGATGGCGGCTATCTTCCTATCGCCAACCCATACGCCCGTCAGGCCATCGATCCGCCCAGCCTGTACTCCAAAGTGTGCCAGTGTCCCAATAAGCACCGCCTCCAGGGCTCTGACATAGTGAAGAGGCCCACCCCAGCCCCGCAGGCCTATTATGGGATATCCCACTAGCTGGCCAGGGCCATGGTAGGTGGCCTGGCCTCCACGATCTACATCAATAACCGCCGCTCCCAGCTCCTCCAGCCGCTCCCTTGGCAGCAGCAGATGGGACGTCTCTGTGCGTCTCCCCACCGTATAGGTCGGCGGGTGCTCCAGCAAAAGCAGCGAGTCATCAATCCGGGAGTCATGCCGGGCTTCTACCAGTGCTCGCTGAATATCCCAGGCCTCCTGATAGTCCAGGCGGCCAAGGTAGCTCCAGCGGCAGCGGCGTTGAGCATCCGATCTGTGATCGCTGTAGTAGTCCATAGCCTGATACCCCAAGTGTGGGACTCTTTTCATTATATCCCGTCCAAGTCGACAGCGAATGCGGGGCTTGCTACAATCAATACACCACAGGGCGGGGGTAACTCAGTTGGTAGAGTCCCTGCTTCCCAAGCAGGATGTCGCGGGTTCGAGT
>JAPUKM010000065.1 GCA_027295645.1 Chloroflexota bacterium
GCGTCCAGGGAGAAGACGGCCACCCTGGAGGGGAAGAGCTGCTTGAGGCCCTTGACCGCGTGCCCGTCCTCGCTCGTCCCCTGCCAGCCATACTCGCTGTGCATATCGAAAACCAGGTTCACCGCCACGCCCTTTTGCAGGATGCCCGCCAGCAGGATCCGGGTGAGGAATGTCTTGCCCGTGCCGCTCTTGCCGAACACGCCGTTGGAGCGCTTCACCAGCTCCTCCAGGTCCAGGCAGACCCTCGTCTCCTCCATATCCAGCGGACTGCCGATCCAGATGTGCCGATCGTCCTCGGCGCCGAAGATGGCGTTGATGTCCGACTCGGAGGCCGGGAAGGCCGGCGAGAAGTGGGCGGGAATCGAGCGGGCCGGCTGGGGTCCATCCAGGATGGAGAGGGCGTCCCCGCTGAGGGTCAGCCGCGGAGAGACTCTGGCCACGGCGAAGGCCCCCGTGCCCGATACGATCCTGGCGATGAATGGGTCGTCCACATCGGGAGGGGCCGAGCGCAGCGACGGGTCGGACGCCTCCAGGGCGATGTCGGAGACGATGCCGAAGTAGCGGCTGCCCTGGCCCTGAATGGCGACGAAGCTGCCCACCTTCACCTCCTCGACCGGCGACGCAGCGTTCAACCGGACCTCCAGGCCGTGCTCCAGGGAGCCGCCCACCACCATGCCCAGGGGCCTGATCTCAGGTGCCCCGTCGGTCATGGCCGGAGCCTCCGTAGGAGGCTGTTGAGGCGTCGCAGGTCGCTGCTCAGGAGACGTGCCACCTCCTGCCCGGCGGCCATGAGAAAGGACTCGGAGTCGGAGTGGGCGGCTGCCGCCTGGCGTAGGAACGCGGCGGTCACCTCGTCGGCCAGGGGGGGCTGCCCCTGGAGGAGTAGGGGTAGGAACTCCAAGCGTTGTGTAAAGTCCCGCATCTCCTCGGCATCACAGGCCCGTGCGAAGGCATGGATTCTGGGAGGTAGGGCGGGAAGGTATTGATGAAAGCCGTTGTCTCCCCGGTGGCCCACAATGATGGCCTGGACCTCCGTGCGAAGGAGTTTTTCCAGTTGAGGATTACTCTGATAGACCGCCTCCGAATCCGGTTGGTCCCGTCCACGTGCCACGGGGCGGCGAGCCGGGTCTATGGAGGCCGTGGTCACGTTGCGTACCACCGCCAGGATCTCCGGGCCGTCCGTCCTGACGAGCGTTCCCAGCGGTGCGCCGACGTGTAGCTGATAGCAGTGAATGGTGAACTCGGCGCTGGAGGCCTCGACCACCTCGCCGAGACGGCTGAGATCGTGCGCTTCGAGGGGTGACGACAATGCTTTGCTCCTGCCTGCTACAGCGACCGCTGCCGTTTGGAGCGGGCCTTCTCGGAAGTGTAAACGGGAAGGTGTCGCTCCGCCAAGGCATCCTCCACCATTCGCCGGAACAGTTCTCTGTCCTGCCCGGTGATCACCGCCTGCTCATGAGCCTCCATGATGGCAACGGGGTAACCCAGGCCTCTCCGGCACTGGTCCAAAATGAGGGAGTGGCTCAGGTTCAGGAGCGTCTCATCCTGGGCCACCCAGGCTGGGACCTCCACCCGTGCCATCTCCTCCCCGACGTTCAGGTAATAGAAGGCGACGGCATGATCGCCGTAGTACTCCTCCACTATGGAGGAGGTGCTGGTGAACAGCTCTGACCGCTCACCGGGGGAGAGCGTGTTTGCGAACAGCTCTCTGTCCAGGAGGCCGCCTACGGAATCGCACGGGCGTTGACCGGCTTGGAGGCGGCCACAGTGCTGGTCGCAGTTGACCGGGTCGTAGGGGCAGACCGCCAGACGGAGGGCATCGGCGACGCCCGTGCTGCCGGGGAGACTGATGTAGGCCGCCAGGGCCAGCGGCTGCCTTGAAGCCACGGCCTTGAGGCGGTCCAAGGCCGGAAGGAGACCCTGGTCGATGAAGGCTCGGCGCACGTAGTCGGGGTATGCCTGGATTGTGGGGCCCCACAGAATAAGTGAGCCGTCCACCAGGGCCAGGGTCGCCGTATCGTCGGCGCTCTCCTCTGCCAGCTCCGCCAGGGCGGCTAGCTCCTCCACAGAGCTCTTGAGCCCCAGGAGTGCTCCCTCCATGAGTTGCTCCCGGGTGCTGTCGGGGTCGGTTAGGGCCAGCTGGTCGTCGCCGGTGTAGAGGTGAGGTGTGCTGTCCAGTCGTGCGTCCGGCGTAGCGCCGTAGCGAAGGAGGACCTTTGAGATGTTGAGCAACGCGCACCGCACAGGGAGGTGGCGGTCGATGTCTATGCGGGAGCCGTCCGTAGCCAGAGCGCGGTAGTCCGGCGGTGGCAGGGTAGGGGAGTGGTGTGCCGCCGGGTTGAGCGGGAACGCTGGCACGGGCCAGGCGAACCTTCCCTGGGTGCGTTTACCGTTGATGGCGTCTGCATCGGCGGAGCGTAGCTGCTGGATGGCCTGCTGAAGGCGGGCGTGGTGCTGAGCGGTCTGGCTCTGCAGGTTCGATGCCAGGGCATCCAGCTGGGACTGAACGCCATGGATGTCCAGGCCCATGATTACCTCAGCACCCGGTCGTCACCGACGCGGCGGGTGATACGTTGCTGGTCCAGATGCTCCATAAGGGCCAGCGCGTACTTGCGACTTGTATTGAACAGGTCACGCACCTCTGCGACCGTGATTTTACCGTTGCTCTTGAGGTGTTCAGTGATCCTGTCCACCATCTCCTGATACGCGGGTGCGCTGAAGACCACAGTCTCGCTCACCTTCACCACCTTGTTCTCCTTCTCCAGCAGATTCAGCAGGTCTGATTCAGGCGGCTCCGCAGTTGGCGGCGAGTAGAGGTTCGACTCTAGGAGGCGGACATAGTCGTCCATCAGGCGGCGCTGCTCCGGGCTCGGCGCAATGCGATGATCCGGTAGGTGGACGGATGGGCCGTCGATGACCAGGACACCCTCATTCACAAGGCGCTGGACCGCCATGGCCGAGACCTGGGTATTCAGGCCAAGACGCCCACGGATTTCTTCCCGGGGCGCACCGAGACGAAGCGGAAACTGGCGGTGGTACGCCTCCAAGACTGAGCGCACCTTTTCTATGATCGAGGTCCAGGCAGAAGAGGACAACAGGATGGTCGAGCTGGTAAGTGCTCCGTTGGTTAGAGTGAGGACCGTGCCCTCCTCCATCATCGTCTGAAGCCGAGCCCGGATGTCTCCCGTAGATATGTTGACCTGACGGGCCAACGACTCCAAGTTCAACGGCCCTGAACTCTGGAGTGCTTGAAGAAGCACCTCCTCTGTGGGTCCCTCCTGAAGGACGGCGAGGCGGGACAGAGTGGGAGCATGAAGCCGTCGGTGACGCTTTGCGTGGGGTTCCACCACACTGCCACCGCCCAGTGTGCTCTCCGATGAGCGGATGACGAAGAGGTCCCCCTTCACCAGGGCGATGGGGCGTTCCAATCTGAGCTGGGCCCATCCCTCTTCGCCAGGGAGGAGCTGGTTCTGGTCCAGCAGGCGTACCTTGGCTAAGGTCTCGCTGGTCCCGATGTGGAGAGAGACGGTGGTGTTGTGCTTCAGCGGCCGGGGGACATCCTTTATCAGCCGTAAATGGACATCCATTGCAATGGTGGGCCGGAGCCAGCCTGGGATGGTGAGCACATCCCCGCGCTGCACCTCGTTGTGGGAGACCCCGGAGAGGTTCACAGCTGTCCTGGTACCTGGTTGGGCGATTTCCACGGACGTGCGGTGGGTCTGGAGGCCCCTGATACGGGCCCGCTTTTGCGCCAGGGTTAGATCTACCTCCTGGCCAAGGGTGAGCGCACCGTCGATGAGCGTTCCGGTGACCACCGTTCCGAAGCCACTCATGACGAAGGACCGATCGATGGCCAGGCGGGGGCGTCCCATATCCTTACGAGGCTCCGAGGCCTCCAGCGTCTCATCAATGCCGACCAGTAGTTCCTGCAGGCCATGGCTGGTGTAGGCTGACACGCTATAGATGGGAGAGCCCTCCAGCGTGGTGCCTTTTAGGATGTCCTCCACCTCAGCGGATACCAGGTCCAGCCAGTCCTGGTCCACCAGGTCGCTCTTAGTTATAGCAACGATACCTCGCTTCACCTCGAGCAGGTCCAGGATGGCGAGGTGCTCCCTGGTCTGTGGCATGATTGCCTCGTCCGCGGCGACCACCAGGAGTGCCAGGTCAATGCCACCGACGCCGGCGAGCATGTTCCTGATGAAGCGCTCGTGGCCTGGTACATCGACGATGCTGACCTGACGTCCGCTGGGGAGGGCAAGCCAGGCAAATCCCAGGTCTATGGTCATGCCCCGCTCCTTCTCCTCGCGAAGCCGGTCGGGGTCGATGCCGGTGAGGACCTTGACGAGAGCTGACTTGCCGTGGTCGACGTGGCCTGCGGTACCGATGACGAACATGGAGTATGCCTACGAACTGCTGTGGGTACGAGCAGGATAGCACAGGGGTATGGGGTCGGCAAAGAAAGCGGAGCTACATAATAGCCCTATGTCAGAAATCGCTGGAACACCTCGTTGCCTAGGAGCCGGCCTCTGGGGGTCAGTAATAGGCGGTCGCCGTTCCACTGGAGAAGACCAAACTCCTCTAACTCCTGGATCGCAGCGCCGAACACATCCATGAGCGTTTGCCCAAAGCGAGCATTGAAACCGTCTCCGGTAACACCATCCGTTAGACGCAGGCCCAGCATCATCGTTTCTCCCATCTCCAGGCGCGCGTCCACCCGCTCCATCATGTCTACCGGGCCGTCTCGAAGAGCGGACGGGAAATCCTTCGGGGTGGATGCGCCGGCGGCTCGAAGACTAACCCGCTTGATGTATTCTCTTGGCGAGGAGAGGTTGGCGAACCGGTGCCCCTGAAGGTAGGAATGGGCGCCGGGGCCAACGCCAAGGTACGACTGGTTGCGCCAGTAGCTAAGGTTATGGCGACAGGCATGCCCGGGGAGTGCCCAGTTGGAGATCTCGTAATGCTCGAAGCCGGAGCGACCTGCTATCTCTTCGGCCAGTTCGTACATATCGGCTGCCAGGTCCGGATCCGGCGTGGGTACACTGCCGTCGCGGACCCAGGCCTCCAGGGGAGTGCCCTCCTCCAGAGTAAGGCAGTACAGTGACAGGTGCCGGGGCCCCAGGGCGATGGTGTCTTGCAGTGTTCGCCGCCACTGGTCGATGCTCTGGTCTGGCAGGCCGTACATCAGGTCCAGGTTGACATCGTCGAATCCCGCTGCTTGGGCATATCCGAAGGCATCCACGGCATCCTGTGATGTGTGGCGACGTCCAAGGAGTCGCAGAAGCTCATCATCCAAGCTCTGCACACCAATGCTGATGCGGTTGACTCCGGCGGCCCTCCAGCGAGCCAATCTCTCCATCGTGACATCGCCTGGGTTGCTCTCAAGAGTGATCTCGGCGTTAGCAGCGAGGGTGAAGGCGGACCGCACGGTGCTCAACAGCCGTCCGATGTGCTCCGGCGGCACGTAGGAGGGGGTGCCGCCACCGAAGAAGATGGTGCCGATGGGCACCGGCCCCAGGGTGACAGACCACAGGCCTACCTCTTGGATCAGGGCGTCGATGTAGGTGGGTATGAGCTGTTCGATGCCGGCGTAGGTGTTGAAATCGCAGTAGGGGCACTTGGTCTCGCAGAATGGGATGTGGATGTAGAGTGCCAGGGGTTCCTGCTCCCCAGGGGCTATTGGATTGCCTTTCTGAACTGAAGGAGAGGATTTGATTGTGCTTCTCATTTTTTGTTGCGGCATAGCTTTGGTTGGTAGCATCCGTACTCTTAGCTTTTCTCTGTCGCCCTCCTTATGTAGGCCCTGAACTCGGTTCTTTGTCAGGAAGGCGTAAAAAGGATAGCAGGGATGAGCTAAATGGCCTATACGTTGAAAAGGAAGTTTATAACGTCGCCGTCCTGCACAGGATTGGTGCGGCCCTCCGACCGGAGTAGACCCTGTCGTCGGGATTCGGCGATGCCGCCGCAGCGTGCCAGGTCGTCGTAGGCAACCACCTCGGCCCGGATAAAGCCGCGCTCAATGTCGGAGTGGATGTGCCTTGCCGCCAGTGATGCCGGCTCGTTTTTTGTCACGGTCCAAGCCTTCACTTCATCTGGACCGACGGTAAAGAAGGAGTCCAGGCCCAGGAGGTGGTAGGAGATTCGGATCATCATTCCGGCGCCGGACTCGCCGGCATTCATCGACTCGCGGAACTGCCGCTCCTCCTCCAGGTCCATTTGAGCCAGCTCCATCTCCAGCTTTCCACACATAGCTGCCGTCCCCACGCCAGGGCGGCCGAGACGGGTGGCCATCTCCTTTTCCAAGGCATTGATGCTGGGTAGCTGCTCCTCACCGATGTTGAACAGGATGAGAAGGGGCTTCTCCGTGAGGAATTGGTAATCGGCTATAGATCGTCGCTCGTCGGAGGAGAGGTCTTGTTCCCGTATGGGTGTATCAGCCTCCAGACCGTCCTTGAGCCGGGTTATCAGGATACCGTCTCGTCGAATCCTGTCCCGGTCACCGGCCTTGGCCGTCTTCAGTTCTTTCTGTAGCCGTTGCTCTCTGCGCTCCAGAATGGCCAGGTCGGAGAAGGCCAGCTCCAACTGCATTGAGGCCAGATCCCGGTAGGGGTCTACTGTACCTTCCGGGTGAGGCACCGATGGGGACTCAAAGGAGCGGACAGTGAGGAGCAGAGCATCGGACTGCTGGAGGGTGTTCAGCATCTGTCCGCCGATGCCTTGGGTTTTGTCCTTCCCCTCTGGATACGCCGAAATATCGACGTACTGGACCTCCGCAGGGGCTACCCGTTGTGGGTTAAACATCTCTATCAGAGTGTCCAGTCGCGGGTCGGGGACCTTGGCTATGCCCAAATTTGGCTTTCCAGGCGACTGAGGAGCGGCAGTTTCGGCCCGGCCACGGGTAAGCGCATTGAATACGGTGGTCTTACCGCTCTGGGGTATCCCGATAATTCCGAGGCCGATACTCACGATTGATTCATCTGCTGACTACTCTCCTATTACCCCTACTTTCCGCTGTTCAACCATTATATACTCGTTGCAGACCCTAAAAGGAACGCACCTATCTGTATGATCTATCTCTTCTACGGCGACGACGAATTCTCCCTGCACGAGCACATGCGCCGGATCAAGGGCGAGATAGGCTCTGATGAGCTGGTTGATGCGAACACAACGACGCTGGACGGTGCAACGGTCACTCCCCAGCAGCTGTTGGAGGCGTCCGCCGTAATCCCCTTTCTGGCGGAGCGCCGACTCATCATTGTATGGGGACTGTTCCAGCGCTTCAGTCCCCAGAGAGAGCGGGGGCGTTCGGGCCGTAAAGGCCGTGCTCGTGGCCAAGCCGCGGACGAATGGGCCGAGCTGCCTGATATGCTAACGCAGGTACCAGATACTACGGTGCTGGTGTTTGCCGACGGCCCCCTTCGCCGCGACAATCCTCTGTTGCGGCAGATGGTATCCCATGTGGAGGTACGTACATTCCCCTTGCTGAAGGGTCAGGACCTAGCTGCGTGGATCCGACAACGGATGGCGTCGGCTGGCGCTACGATCAACGAGCCGGCGACCCGGCTGTTGGCTGAGTACGTAGGGGGCGACCTGTGGGTCATGAGTGGCGAGGTGGAGAAGCTGGCCCTTTACAGCCAAGGTGAGGAGATCAGCGAGGAGGCAGTGAGGCTGCTTGTGGGGCACTCCCGCGAGGCCAGCATCTTCGATATTGTGGACGCCGTACTTGGAGGCAAGGCGTCGGCGGCCCTCCTTGGCTTGAGACAGCTGCTGGAGAGCGGTGCCGATTCCTCGTACGTGATCGTTATGTTGGCCAGACAGCTTCGGCTGGTCCTGTTGACGCAGGAGTTTCTGCGACGACGTGTGCCCCGTGCAGAGCTGGGCGTTCGCTTAGGCCTTAATGCAGAGTTTGCGGTGCGGCGAACAGAGCAGCAGGCCAAGCGGCACGCTTCCGAACAGATCAAAGCAATGTACAGCAGACTTCTGGACACCGATCTGAATATTAAGCAGGGAGTGATGGCGGACGGCCTGGCCTTGGAGATACTAGTAGCGGAGCTGGGCGGCGGCGCTACGCTGGATATATCGACCGCACACCTCCTCCCCCGTTAGGCGGTGGGTGCTGCCCAGCTTTCCGGGGTACAGGTTGGAACAGCCCACTCCTAAGCGCTTTGACCAGCGCCTCCAGGGTGTGGACTGGCTCCGGAAACCGAGTGGCACAGCTCCCCACGTCGCCTGGGCGGTGGGCATCGCTGCCGCCGGCACCAGCGAGGCTGTAGCGCGCGCATATCTCCTGGGCAAAGGCATTCTCCTCTTCGGATCCGCGACCGTTGAGAGCCTCGACGCCGTGTGCGGAGGAGAGGCTCTGGTCCTGGTAGGCTTGGGTCAGCATACGCTCGTAGGTAGCTTCGGATTGGGCCTCTTCCTGTTTGAATTGCCGCCGGTACGGGTGCGCGGCGATGATAGCTCCGCGGGCCTCGTGGACCAGGTTGCGGACAAACTCTGACCGGTGCATGCCGAAAACGTACTCGTGTAGGCCAAAGACGAGGAGATGGCCCTCATCTGTGGTCACTTCGCATCCTGGGAAGAGTGGAAAGTCGAACTCTCGACTCAGCGCTTGGAGGTTCTGGGTGTCCCAGAACCTATCATGCTCTGTGAGACAGAGGCCGTCCAAGCCCGCGCGTTTTGCCTCGGTAATCAGCTCTTCGATTGGCAGGAGGCTGTCATCGGAATTCGGATAGGAGTGGGCGTGGAGATCTATGAGCATGGCGCTCTCTTGTGAAACCACCCGGCAGCGAGTCCAGTTTTGCATTGCTTGTGAGTCGAGTCAAGGGAGATGGAGTTGTGGTATATTTCACTTGAACGGGTATAGCCCCTATGCTATAGTGTGGCTACCCAGTAACTAGGCCCGATGCAGGTATGCTGCAGGACTATTTCCACCACTACGGGCTCATAGCCATCTTCACCGCGTTTGCGGTATTGATTCCCGTCAGCATACTCCTGCTCTCTTGGGCGTTCACATTTGTGCGGGCAAGGCCCAGCAAGCCCAACCCTGTTAAGAGCAGCCTGTATGAGTGTGGCATGCGACCCATTGGGCCGGAGCGGTGGACACAGTTCAACTTTCGGTACTATAAGTACGCTTTGCTGTTCCTGGTCTTCGATGTAGAAACCGTTTTTATCTATCCCTGGGCGATAAAGTTCAAACAGCTTGGGCTGTTTGCCTTGATAGAGATGGCGGTCTTCGTTCTGATCCTGGTGGTCGGTTGGATGTATGCCTGGAGAAAACGTGCCCTGGAGTGGGACTAGGAGGACGTGGTCATGGAAAGAAAATCATCTGTTCAGATACCGCTCTATGATACGACCGAGGAGCTTGACCGTGCGGAGGGAGTGGAGATAGCGGAGTTGAAGGCGATGGCGACGGAGGCCTATCCGGAGCCGGGTATTGAGGTTCCGGATGACCTGGACCGTAACGTTGTCGTGACCTCAGTGGACGCGATTTTGAACTGGGGACGAAGGTCGGCGGTGTGGCCGCTGACCTTTGGGCTGGCCTGTTGTGCGTTCGAAATGATCGCCAGCGCCATGTCCCGTTTTGATATATCTCGATTTGGCATGGAGGCGTTTCGCCCCTCGCCAAGACAGGCGGACCTAATGATTGTGGCGGGCACGGTGACGTGGAAGATGGCCCCAGTCATAAAACGCATCTACGATCAGATGGCTGAGCCAAAGTGGGTCATCTCCATGGGTGTGTGCGCCACCAGCGGAGGGCCATATTACCAGAGCTATAGTGTTGTGCCCGGTATCAACCACATTATCCCCGTGGATGTCTATGTACCCGGATGTCCCCCACGACCAGATGCCCTTCTCTACGGAATCATGCAACTGCACGAGAAGATCAAGAAGTACAGTCTGTCCAAGCACCCGGCGGGAAGGTGAATGACCAGACTACTGACCGGTGAAGAGCTGGCGGGGCACGTTCGAAACGCTGTTCCCGAGGCCGTGGAGGTCTGGAACGATCGGGATGTTGTGATCAGGCCGGGCGACGTCGTCGATGTGTGTAGCTATCTGAAAGAGACACCGGGGCTCGAGTTCAATTATCTGAACGCTATATCGGCGGTGGACTATGTGGAGTATTTTGAGGTGGTCTACCATCTAACCTCTATGATTCACAACCACAGCGCCACGCTGAAAACGAGGGTCTATGGCCGTGAGGAGGCCTCGGTGCCGTCCGTGGTAAATATCTGGCACGGAGCCGACCTCCAGGAACGGGAGGTATGGGACCTGATGGGCATTCAGTTTACGGGCCATCATAATCTGAAACGGGTGTTACTGTGGGACGAGTTCCCAGGGCATCCGCTGCGCAAAGACTTCTTGGAAGAGATACGGTAAGTGCCGATCCCTGAATAGGACAGACGTATGCCTCTGCGCACAGAGCCGATAACCATCAATATCGGACCACAGCACCCGAGCACTCACGGGGTCTTCCGATTGCGTGCCACCTTTGATGGTGAGGTGATCTTGGATGTGGAACCGGTTTTCGGCTACCTTCACCGTGGCTCTGAGAAGCTGGCCGAAGAGCGTACGTATACGCAGGTGATCACACTGACCGACCGACTGGACTACGTTTCCTCCATGATCAATAACCAGGCCTATGTCTTGGCCTGTGAAAAGCTGGCCGGCGTGGAGGCTCCGGAACGTGGGATGTATCTTAGGGTTATCGCCGCAGAGTTGCAGCGGATCGCCAGCCACTTGGTGGCGACAGGCTTTCTCATCAATGACCTGGGCGCCTTTGCCACCCCGCTCATGTACTGCTTCAGGGAGCGGGAGAAGATATTGGACCTGTTCGAGATGTTGTGCGGGGCGCGGATTACTGTGACTTATATGAGGGTAGGTGGTGTGTTTCAGGACGCTCCGGAGGACTTTTGGCCAGCTTTGAAAACATTTGTAAAAGAGATGCCCATTTACCTAGATGAATATGAGCAGTTACTCTCCGAGAACGAGGTGCTGCTTATTAGGACCAAAGGGGTGGCTATTCTGAGTACGGAGACGGCCATTAATGGCTCTGTTTCAGGCCCGGTCCTGCGTTCCACCGGCTATCCGTGGGACCTGAGGAAGGCGGACCCGTACGAGCTTTACGACCGGTTTGACTTTGAAATACCGGTAGGTGAGCGGGGCGACAACTATGACCGGTACAAGGTGCGTATCAGCGAGATGCGCCAGAGTATTCGTATTTTGGAGCAGTGTATGCAGCAGATTGAGCCGGGGCTGGTAAAGACCGACGTTCCGTTGCTGTTGCGTCCTCCCGTCGGCGAAGCCTATGCCCACGTAGAATCGCCCAAGGGTGAGTTGGGGTTTTATGTGGTCAGCGACGGCGGGGTCTCGCCCTACCGGCTCAAGATCCGTGCCCCTTCCTTTATCAACCTGACGATTCTGCGAGAGTTGGTGATAGGGTTGAAGCTGGCCGATATGATCGTTGCCTTTGGAAGCATCGATGTCAACATGGGAGAGGTGGATCGGTAATGCCGTCGCTGCTGGAAGGCAACGCGCTGTTCCGCGGGATATACTGCTGGTTGGCCGCCAACGAGGGCAACTCGGGGCCAGGGCCATGTGGTGAGGCTCTGCGAGATGGCCTGCTGCCGGTGGGGTGGGAGTGGGTCGCTTTCTTTGCTGCAGGGCTGGGCATTGTGATGCTTTTGATCAATGTCTTCCTGCTGCTGGTGATGCTGTATACGTATATGGAACGGCGGCTCTTGGGCCGGTTTCAGGCCCGATTGGGCCCCAACCGGACGGGGCCGTTTGGTCTGCTGCAACCGGTGGCCGATGCGATAAAGCTGCTCACCAAAGAGGACCTGGTGCCCGCAGGCGCTGACCGACTGCTGTTCAACCTTGCGCCCATTGCTATGATAGTCCCGGTGCTATTGGTGCTGGCGGTGCTGCCTTTCGGAGAGAACTCCTTCCTTGCCAATATCAACGTTGGTATTCTGTTCGTTGTCGCAGTCACATCCGTGAACACGTTGGCGATGTTCATGGCGGGCTGGGCATCGGGCAACCGGTACGCCATGTTTGGAGGCATGCGTGCGGTGGCTCAACTCGTTAGCTACGAGGTTCCCGTGGTTCTCTCGATTGTGGGTATTCTGCTGTACACCGGCTCTCTGTCGATGGTGGACATCGTGGAGGCGCAGCGGATACCGTTTATTCTGCTTCAACCCCTGGCCTTCTTCATCTTTATCGCAGGAAGTTCCGCAGAGATGAACCGCTCTCCGTTCGACCTTGTGGAGGCGGAATCGGAGATCGTCTCTGGATACCATACGGAGTACAGCGGGATGAAGTTTGGGCTGTTCCAGCTCGCGGAGTTTGGCGCCGTGCTTGTCACCTCCGGGGTGATGGCTACGCTGTTCCTTAAAGGGTGGGAGGGGCCGGTGTTGCCATCCCACCTCTGGTTCCTTATCAAGGTGTTTTTCTTCGCCTTTATTATGATCTGGGTGAGGGCTACACTGCCCAGACTGCGAATCGATCAGGTGATGGACTTTGCATGGAAGTTCCTCTTCCCGCTAAGCCTCATCAACATGTTCGTAACCGCGGTAGAGGTGCTGGTGTGGGAAGAGCCCACGCTAGTACAGCTCTGGGCCATGGTCGGTATCAACCTGCTGGTCGCGGTTGTCGGGATCGTGGCGTTTTCCTTTGTCTTCAAGCGGAGAGGGCTAAGCCCTTCGCGGGTTACGCCACCATTGGTAGTTGTGGAGGGTGACTAATGTACGGACTGGGAATAGCTAAGGGGTTCCTTTTGACGATGAAGGTCTTCCTGCGGAAGCCCGTTACTGTCAAGTATCCTGAGCAGCGTCTTAAACAGCACCCGCGTTTCCGCGGCGAAGAGTTTGTCTGGTACGAAGAGCGGTGCACGGGTTGCGCCAGTTGCGCGAAATACTGTCCTCTGGGCATCATCAAGATTGTGACCCATCCCGGGGACCAGAAGCCACTGGAGGGCGGATTCTACGATATCGATGTTTTTGATATCGACATCGGTAGATGCATGTTCTGCGGGTTGTGTGTGGAGGCGTGTCCCTACGATGCTCTGTTCATGGGTAGTGGCTTTGAAGAGGGGCAATATCGCCGCGATGACTTGATCATCACGGTTGATAGACTACGAGCTGCCGAAAAGCACCCCAGTACCTGGTTCCGCCCTCAACTTGAGGACAGTGGTTATGACCCGCACAAAGATTCCCCCGCCTCCTGGGAGAAGGTTGGCCGAGAAAACTGGCCATTCCATCTATCATCACGTCCGCCAGGGCCTGCAGACTCTGACGAGGGCGCTCAAGAGTGACTTTCTTTATCCTCATTGTCCTGACTCTGCTGGGCTGGCTTGCTCTAGTGACGGTCGGACTGTTTGCCATTGTCGGTTTTCAGGATGGGGTGTTCTGGACCGTTGCGGCTGCCAGCGTGGCAACGGCGCTGGGAGTGGTGCTAATCCAGGATCTCTTCAAGGCAGCCCTCTCCCTGGTGGGCACCTTCCTACTAATAGCCGCTCTGTTTGTGCTGCTGAGTGCTGAGTTCCTGGCAGTAGTACAGGTGCTTATCTATGCCGGGGCAATCTCCATTCTGATCATCTTTGCCGTCCTTCTGACACGAGACGTCGCACAGGGCAACCCATCCAACAAACTTCAGATTCCTGCCTTGATCACTGCGGTTCTAGGACTGACGGCCATTGTATTTGTGGTCTTGAGAACTGATTGGGTGGTGATGGAGGATGTCCTCCCATCAGAGACGATGGATCGGGTAGAGATGGTGCTGGCAACAACGCCAGAGTCCATTGCAGGGGTGCTGTTGAACCAATGGGTGCTGCCCTTCGAGGTTGCGTCCGTGGTGCTTCTGGCGGCTATTTTAGGTGCGTTGGCTTTGATTAGGGAGCAGGAAGATGACGCTTGAGCGGCTCCTGATACTATCCGCCATCCTGTTCAGTATCGGGTTGTACGGCGCTTTAACCAAGCGAAACGCGATAACGGTGTTAATGGCCATTGAACTTATGTTCAATGCAGTGAACGTAGCGTTGGTAGCCGTTTCCAGATACGTGGTGCCATATGGCCTGCGGGCGGATCCGTTGTTGCCTGCTGAGGAGGTGTTACTGACTGTATTGACTGGCCAGGTCTTTGCGATGTTCATTATTGCAGTGTCTGCAGCGGAGATAGCGTTGGGACTCGCCATTGTCATGGCGATCTATCGAAGCCGTGAAACGATTGATGTGAGCGAACTGAACCTGCTGAACCGTTAGGAGCAGCCGTGTGGGTTGACTATATTAAAGCGCCGGATTTGATTACCGCCGAGATGTGGAAGGATCTGCTGGAGGGGGAAGGCCTTCCCACCAAACTCCTGCCAGAGGGGGATATTCTCGACTGGGGAGAGCGGGTGCCGTTCCGCATCATGGTGCCGCGAGGGCGGGAGCATGTGGCCGATGAGATTCTCCGGAAGCTGTAGCCCACTGCACTCCACTGTAAGAAGCAACGATGCCTGATATATCTGAACCGACAGCCTGGGCTATCCTTTTTCTGCCCCTTGGTTGTTTTCTTCTCATCGCACTGGTCATCCGCCCTCTTCTGCCTGGCCGTTACGCGTCACTAAGCGGCTATGTAGCCGTGCTCGCTATCGGATCTGCCTTTTTTCTGTCGCTGGCGGCGCTGAACTCCACTCTAGGGCACGAAGAGGCCATCGGTTGGGCATCCCACTCCTGGGTCGCCATTGGCGACCTGGATATTCGGGTGGGCATCATCATGGATCCGCTGACCGCTATCATGCTGGTTGTAGTGACGGGGATCAGCCTCCTGGTGCAGGTGTACTCCCACGGGTACATGCGGGGCGATCCGAGCTACTCCCGGTACTTCGCTTACATGTCCCTGTTTACGGCATCGATGATCGGTATTGTTCTGGCGCGAAGTATCCTGCAGATGTATTTCTTCTGGGAGCTGGTGGGGCTGTGCTCATACCTGCTCATCGGTTTCTGGTACGAGCGACCGGCGGCGGCCGCCGCCGCTAAGAAGGCGTTTCTGATCACCCGTATAGGAGATGTCGGGTTCCTCATAGTCATCCTGTACCTGTTTTCCCGTAAGGAGCTCTTTCTGGCTGCGGATCTCAACCCGTTCGAGATCCCGGACATCCATGTCATTGTTATAACTGGGATGTTGAGCTCTATGGTCATCACCTGGCTTGCGCTCGGCATCTTCGCGGGTGCAGCCGGGAAGTCGGCGCAGTTTCCTCTTCATACCTGGCTCCCTGACGCAATGGAGGGTCCCACACCGGTGAGTGCGCTCATTCACGCTGCAACGATGGTGGCAGCCGGCGTGTTCCTGGTGGCGCGATTCTTCCCGGTCTTCGAGGCGTCCGAGGAAGCGATGGCTACGGTGGCTCTGGTGGGTGGATTCACCGCAGTCTTCGCCGCATCCATGGGGCTGGTTATGTTCGATATCAAGCGAGTGCTGGCCTACTCAACGGTGAGCCAGTTGGGGTACATGATGCTGGCTCTTGGTATAGGTATGCCCGCCATCGCCATTTTCCACTTGTTTACGCATGCGTTCTTCAAGGCACTGCTCTTCCTGGGCGCGGGGAGCGTCAACCATGCCACGCAGACGTTCGATATGAGGTATATGGGTGGACTCCGTCGTGTTATGCCGTGGACGTATGTCACCTTCCTGATCGCCTCACTAAGCTTGGCGGGCATCTTCCCATTAGCGGGCTTTTGGAGCAAAGACGAAATCTTGCTTTCAGCATGGACAGAGGGCGGTGCCGTGGAGAAGGCCGCCTTTTCGATGGGGCTGGTAGGTGTGTTTATGACCGCCTTCTATATCATTCGTGTCCTGGTGATGACTTTTCACGGGTCGTACCGGGGAGGCGCAGAAGCGGAGCGTCGGGATACAAACCAGGAATCGACGCAGCCGCCTACTCAGCAGGACGACGGTGATGCCACTCAGGTGCACTTGGCCGAATCGCCGTGGGTCATGGTACTGCCGATGGTCGTTCTAGCTGTGGCTGCAGTGGTGGCTGGTTATGTTGCCAGCCCCGTGTCAGGGCTGATGACGATTCCTGAGCACTGGTTGGTTGAGTTCCTGGGCGGGCATACGCCCGATTTCAGCGTGCCGATAGCTGTGGGTTCCACGGTTGTTGCGCTGGCTGGCATAGGCCTAGCGACGCTGATGTACCAGACGGGCACCATATCTGCAGAGGCGGTAGGCCGCCGGTTCAGGCCCTTGCGTCAGCTCCTGTTGCGGAAGTACTACATGGACGAGCTGTATGAGGGCTTTGTCGTCAAACGCTCGTTCTACCAGGGAGTAGTGCGGTTCGCCGATTGGGTGGACCGGGATGTGGTTGATAAGGCTGTGGACGGTATCGGGTGGTGGAGCAGGAATATTGGCCGCTCCATGGCCCGACTGCAGACGGGCCAAGTTCAGGGATATGGGGTGGTCATCTCGGTAGGGATCCTGGTGATTCTGGCCGTTTATTTCATCTGGGGGTAAGGGTGGAGACAGGTTTCGATAATCAGATAGGGCTGCCCCAATGCTAAGCGCGGTTGTATTTCTGCCGCTGGCCGGGGCGCTGGTCATAGCCCTCATTCTGCGAGGAGACAGGCTAGTAAGGTGGTTCGCGGTGGCTGTGACCGTTGCTGACCTAGCTCTGGCAGGTGTGGTGTTCGGCATGTACTTCCAGGATAGGGCGGGCTTTCGTCTGGTGGAGCAGCACACCTGGATAGAGCCGCTGAACATCCAGTATCTGATGGCGGTGGATGGCCTGAGCGCACCCCTGGTACTCCTGACAGGGCTGTTGGGGATGAGCGCTGCCTTCGTCTCCTGGGGTATTCAGACGAGAGTACGGGAGTACTTTGTCTGGCTTCTGGTGCTCCAGACGGCGGTGATGGGGGTATTCGTCTCTCTGGACTTTGTCCTGTTCTTCATCTTCTGGGAGCTGGAACTCCTGCCGATGTACATGCTCATCTCCATTTGGGGAAGTGGCCGCAAAGAGTACTCGGCCATGAAGTTCCTGATTTTCACCGTGTCCGGCTCCGCCTTTATGCTGGTAGGGCTGCTGGTCCTCTACTTCTCAACAGGCACCTTTGACATGAGAGAGTTGCCGGAGCAGATTGATCTGGCCGGAAAGTTGCTGGTGCCCGCAGCGACCTTGTTCTTCGCGTTTTTTGTGGCCTTTTCGATCAAACTGCCGGTGTGGCCAGTGCATACCTGGCTACCGGATGCCCACACCGACGCGCCCACGGCGGTCAGCGTGATGCTGGCCGGCGTTCTGCTGAAGATGGGAGGCTACGGGCTTATCCGTATCTGTGTGACCATGTTTCCAGAAGTAACCCGGGATTATGCCTGGCTCCTGGTGACCCTGGCGGTTGTTAGTATCCTGTACGGGGCGACGGTCACGCTGCGCCAGACCGATCTGAAGCGGCTTATCGCCTATAGCAGCGTCAGTCATATGGGATTCGTCATGCTTGGCATCAGCTCTGTCGGCGGTGTGGCGGGGAGTGTCAGTTCCGTTGGGCTCAACGGGGCGGCCATGCAGATGTTTACCCACGGCACGATAACAGGGTTGCTGTTCGTTGTGGCTGGACTAATATATGAGAGGACGCATACCCGCCATATTCCTGACCTGGGCGGACTGGCGTCTCAGATGCCGTTCACGGCGGCGGTTTTCGTTGTCGCGGGTCTGGCATCGTTGGGACTGCCGGGGCTTAGCGGGTTTGTCTCCGAGGTACTGGTGTTCATCGGCGCCTTCTCGGTCTGGGCATGGCCCACCGCCGCAGCGGTCATTGGGATCATCCTGGCCGCGGGGTACATCCTGTGGATGATCCAGCGTGTGCTCACCGGACCATCCCTGGAGCGGTATGCCCAGGTGAAGGAGGTGACCATAGTGGAGGCGGTGCCGATGGTGGTGCTTGTAGTGGCCATCGTTGTGGTTGGTCTTTATCCAGGCGTTCTCATCGATAGCTTTGATGCCGCAATAGCGCCCATTATTCTTGAGATGCAGTTCCCATGATAGGAACGAGCGGACCGATCTCGATGCGCTCTAGAAAGCCACACAGAGCATGACCATCCAGGATCTGTATCTATTAAGTCCAGAGGTTGCCCTCGTGGGGCTGGCGCTAGCGATTGTACTGCTGGACCTGGTCATCACTGAGAAGCGGATACTGGCGGTGGTAGTAGCCCTGGGGCTGTTGGTGCCTGCAGCCCTTGCAGTTGTTCTGTGGGGAGATGTTCAGGCGTGCGAGAGCGGCACTCTTGGAGGAGATTTAGCAGACTCCTGTATCGACGGTAGGTTGTCAGCTATATTCGGCACACTTGCGGTGGACAGGTTTGCCCTATTCTTCAAATTCTTGGTGCTGGCTATTGTGTTTGTGCTTATTTTAGGCTCGGCTGACTATGTGCGTCGGTTCCACCAGTTCCAGGGGGAGTTCTACGCTCTGGTTCTGTTCTCCGCCTCAGGGATGATGCTCTTGCCGGCTACAACAGAGCTGATCTCTATCTATATAAGCCTGGAGCTCACAGTGCTGCCGTTGGTGGCACTGTCGACGTTTGTCCGGGACGCCCGTTCCAGCGAGGCGGGGATGAAGTTCCTGATACTGAGCGCCATCAGTTCGGCAATGCTGCTCTACGGTATGACGCTTGTACTGGCCTTCACCGGCAGCACTGAGTTGAGTGTGATCGCCACAGCCGTTACCGAGGATGGCGTTCCGTTTGGCAGCTACGCACTCTTTCTAGGCATCGTGCTGATCGTTGCAGGGTTCGGATTTAAGATCTCCATGGTCCCATTCCAGATGTGGGCCCCTGATGTCTATGAAGGGGCACCCACACCCGTCACGGCCTACCTGTCGGTGGCCAGCAAAGCGGTCGGTTTTGCCGTGATCCTCAGGGTGTTCTACATCGCCTTTGGAGAGCTTGATGTGGACTGGGGTGTGCTCTTTGCCGTGCTCAGTGTGCTCTCCATGGTTGTGGGCAACCTTGTGGCCATCGCTCAGAACAATATCAAGCGGATGCTTGCCTACAGCACGGTGGCCCAGGCGGGCTATATCCTGATCGGTGTTGCCGCCATAGCGGCGCGTGTGCCTGACCAAGAGACTCTGGGCCCAAGCAGCGTTCTCTTCTATCTGGTCGCCTATGCAGCCACCAACCTGGCGGCCTTCTTCGCAATCATTGTGATAACCAACAAGACCGGCAGCGATGATATCGATTCCTTCGCGGGGATGGGACGGAGAGCGCCGGTCGTCGCTGCTATACTGGCCTTTGCCATGCTCTCCCTGATCGGCATACCTCCCACCGCTGGATTCATGGGCAAGCTGTATATCTTCAGTGCCGCAATCAGAAGTGACCTGGTGTGGCTGGCGGTCGCGGGCGTGGTCAACAGTGCCCTATCAGCCTACTACTATCTCAGGGTAATCAGGACGATGTACCTGATGCCGGGGGAATCGGAGGAGCGGGCTTCGTCTTCGGTTGCCATGCGTTTGGCGCTGGGGCTCACCGGGCTGGGCATACTGGTAGTAGGAGTGGTTCCTGGCCCTCTCATCGAGTTCGCCGAGAGTTCG
>JAPUKM010000066.1 GCA_027295645.1 Chloroflexota bacterium
ATCAACATCAACGTCACCCTCATCTTCTCCCTCGTCGCATACGAGCATGTGAGGGAGGCCTACATCGCGGGCCTTGAGGACCTGGCCGAAGCCGGCGGAGACCTGAGCAGCGTGGCGTCAGTGGCCTCCTTCTTCGTCAGCCGGGTGGACACCGCGGTAGACAGCATGCTTGAGGAGCGTATCAGCCAGGGGCGTGATGACCTCAAGGCCCTTCTTGGCAAGGCCGCCAACGCCAATGCCAAGCTTGCATATCAGGCGTTCAAGGGCACCTTTTGGGGCGAGCGGTTCGCCGACTTGCGGCCCAGGAGGGCAAGGGTTCAGCGACCCCTCTGGGCCAGCACCGGCACCAAGAACCCCGCCTACAGCGATGTCCTGTACATCGAGCCGCTGATCGGCCCGGACACGGTTAACACCATGCCGCCGGCTACCCTCACGGCCTTCCTGGAGCACGGCACGGTGGCCGACACCATTGAGCAAAACGTCGCCGAGGCACAGCAGGCCATCGAAGAGTTGGAGGCCGCAGGCATCAGCATGGAGCAGGTCACCGCGAAGCTGCTGGACGACGGGGTACGCTCCTTCGCCGACTCCTTCGATAAGCTCCTGGCTAACATCGACGAGAAGCGGGCCAAGCTCCTGGCCCGAGAGCACACTCACCCCGGAGTAAGCATCGGCGACTCTGTCGCGGATGTGGAGACCGCCCTGGAGGACTTCCGGCAGCGCGATCTGGTGGGTCGTATCTGGCGGAAGGACCACACCGTCTGGAAGCCCGACCCCAAGGAGATCACCGATCGGTTGGGATGGCTCACCGTCACGGACATGATGGGCGAGCAGGTACCTGCTCTGGAGGCCTTTGCCAAGGAGGTGCGGGAAGCCGGCTTCCGTTACGTAGTGTTACTGGGTATGGGCGGAAGCAGTCTGGGTCCGGAAGTGCTGCGGCAGACCTTCGGCAGCGGCACCGGCTATCCGGAGCTCCTGGTCCTGGACTCCACCGTGCCGGCCTGGATACAGGCGGTGACCGATTCGGTGGACCTTGAGCGCACGCTGTTCCTGGTCTCCTCCAAATCGGGAGGGACCATCGAGACCCTCTCTGGGTACCGGTACTTCAGAGAGCTTGTGGAGCGGGCCATGGGGGCCAAGAAGGCCGGCGAACACTTCGTCGCTATCACCGACCCGGGAACACCACTGGAGCGGCTGGCGAAAGAAGAGGGGTTCCGGCGGGTCTTTCTGAACCCGCCGGATATCGGTGGACGCTACTCCGTCCTCTCCTACTTTGGCCTGGTGCCCGCTGCGCTTATTGGGCTGGACGTGACCACCCTGCTGGAGCGGGCTGACTCTATGCGGGAGGGATGCATCGCCAGCGTTCCGCTGCACGACAATCCCGGAGCCTGGCTCGGAGCGGTCCTGGGAGCCCTTGCGGCCAATGGGCACGACAAGCTGACCCTGGTCACCTCGCCCTCCATCGACAGCTTTGGCCTCTGGGTGGAGCAGCTCATAGCAGAGAGCACCGGTAAGGAGGGAAAGGGCATTGTGCCGGTCGCCGGAGAGCCCCTGGCGGCTCCAGCCTCATACCCTGCCGACCGACTGTTTGTCTATCTCCGTCTGGATGGCGATGACAACGCGGCGCCGGATGCCGCCGTCGAGGCTCTCCGGTCCGCGGGACAGCCGGTAGTACGCATGGACCTGAAAGACCGGTACGACCTGGGTGCCGAGTTCTTCCGCTGGGAGTTCGCCACCGCGGTGGCCGGGGCCCACCTGAGCATTCATCCCTTTGACCAGCCCAACGTGCAGGGGGCAAAGGACCAGACGGCCCGGGTACTGCAAGAGTACCGGGCGTCTGGCGAGCTGCCTCAACCTGAAGCCGCCGACTCCCTGAACAGGCTGATCTCCCAGGCCGGACCGGGGAGCTACCTGGCCATCATGGCCTACATCCACCCAACGCCCGAGGTGGAGCGGGCCCTCGAAAAGCTCAGACGCACGGTTACAGACCGGCATCGCATCGCTACCACGGTGGGCTACGGCCCACGCTTCCTGCACTCCACCGGTCAGCTCCATAAGGGCGGCCCGGGAACGGGGCTGTTCCTCCAGCTCGTAGAGGAGCATACGGGGGACCTGCCCATCCCCGGCGAGCCGTACACCTTCGGCGTTCTGGCCGATGCCCAGGCCCTGGGCGACTTCCAGGAGCTCCAGGCGTTTGCCAGACCAGTGGTTCGGAGGCGTCTGGGTACAGACCACAGCGCGTCCATCCTGAAGATGGCCGAAGGGCTAAGCTAGTACTCACTTCCGTAGATCAGCGTCACATCCAATTGGGGAGTCCAGAGGGGAGAAGCCCCGGAGCCTGCCCTTGAACGAAGTGAAGGGGCGGGGGCACTGGGGGTGTCCCCAGAATTTGCTCCTTCCCCCTTCCAGGAAAGGAAGGGGGACAAAGGGGGATGGTTCGGTGGGTCGAGAACGAGGTTGTCAGTGCTCATGAGAGCGCTGTTTTCGGGAAGCAAGTACTAGCAGAGCAACGGCGTCATCCTGAGTGGGATACTTCCATATGAGGCCGCCAGGGCGGCCTCATATGATAAAAGGGGGCGATGTGAAGACGTACGACCTCATAGTCATCGGCTCCGGCTCCGGGCTGGAGATCTCCTCGGAGGCCGCGGAGCGCGGGCTCTCGGTGGCCGTCGCGGAGAGCGGGCCCTTCGGCGGGACCTGTCTGAACCGTGGCTGCATCCCGTCCAAGATCCTCATCCACTGTGCCGATGTGATGGAGACAATACAGCAGTCGGAGATCTTCGGCATCAAAACGAAGGTCGAAGCGGTTGACTGGCAGTACATTGTCCAGCGGGCCAGCCATGAGGTGGACGAGGAGTCCCGGATGGTGGAGGAGGGGAACCGTCAGATACCCAACATCGATGTGTACAAGGAGACCGTCCGGTTCGTCGGCGACAAGACTCTGGAGGTGGAGGGCGACCAGATCACCGCAAAGACCATCCTGATCGCCGCTGGGACCCGACCCTGGGTGCCTGAGATTCCTGGG
>JAPUKM010000067.1 GCA_027295645.1 Chloroflexota bacterium
CACCGGGTCCACCCGCACACCCTTCGTGGTCATCCACTCCAGGCCGCGATCGATCTCCTCCTCCTCGCCGTCCAGCTCAAGGACCACCCAGCCCATGTCCTCACGCACATCCGCCCTGCGGATGTTGGTCACCACCTGGAATTTGTGGCCCAACTGGTAGATGAGCGGGTCCTTGATGAGCTTCGTCGGAAAGGTGAACGTCACTCGTTTCATAGCCATGGCTGTGGCCTCCGTGAACGTGGGTTGTCATCATGAACTGCGTGGGAAGGGTGGACTCCACTCGATTTATAGGCGTGGGCATGGCCTCTGTGAACGCGGGTTGTCATCATGAACTGCGTGGGAAGGGTGAACTCCACTCGATTTATAGGCGTGGGCATGGCCTCCGTGAACGTGGGTTGCCATCATGAGCTGCGTGGAGAGGGCCTCCGTGAACAGGGGTTGTCATCGGGAGATGTCGGTCCGCTTGCTCATGGCCTCCTCGAACGACTCCAGATTCGGTTTGATAAATAGGGGGTTGACCACCTCCTCCACCGCCTCCTGCGTCTTCAGGCCGTTGCCCGTGATATACACCACCGTCAGCTCATCGGGCTCGATTCGGTTCTGCTTCACCAGATGCTTGAGGCCGGACACCACCACGCCGCCGGCGGTCTCCGTGAAGATACCCTCCGTCTCCGCAAGCAGCTTGATCCCCTCCACGATCTCCTCCTCCGGCACAGCGGTGGCCGAGCCACCCGACTCCTTGACGGTCTGCAGGGCGAAGAGTCCGTCGGCGGGATTGCCGATGGCCAGCGACTTGGCGATGGTGTCTGGCCGGATGGGCCGGATATGAAGCGTGCCCTCCCGGTGGGCCTCCACAATGGGCGCACACCCCGCCGCCTGCGTGGCGTGCATCTTCGTGGGAACGCTGCCGATGAGCCCCAGGTCGGAGAACTCCTGAAAGCCCTTCCATATCTTCGTGAACATGGAGCCGGATGCCAGGGGCACCACCGCGTGGTCGGGTGCCCGCCAGCCCAGCTGCTCGGCCACCTCGTAGGCCAGTGTCTTGCTCCCCTCGGCGTAGTAGGGGCGGATGTTGATGTTCACAAAGGCCCATCTGTAGTTGTCGGAGATCTCTGAGCAGAGGCGGTTCACCTCGTCGTAGGAGCCCTCCACCGCTATGAGAGTCGGGTTGTAGATGGCCGCACCCACCACCTTGCCGTGCTCCAGGTCCGCGGGTATGAAGACGCGGGCCTTCAGGCCGGCGCGGGCCGCATGCGCCGCGACGCTGCACGCCAGGTTGCCCGTGGAGGCGCAGGCCAGCGTGTCGAAGCCGAACTCGACCGCCTTCGTGGCGGCCACGGAGACCACCCTGTCCTTGAAGGAGTAGGAGGGGTTTACCGCATCGTTCTTCACGTACAGGTTCCGGAGCCCCAGCGCCTCTCCCAGATTGTGGCACTTGATGAGCGGGGTGAATCCGGCATTGATGTCCACGGCCTCGCTGCCGTCCACCGGCAGAAGGTCCTGGTACCGCCACATGGAGAGCGGCCCGGCGGCGATGCGCTCCCTACTGATGACCTTGGCGATGGCACCGTAGTCGTAGACCACCTCCAGCGGCCCGAAGCAGAACTCGCAGACGTTCACCGGCTCTGCCGGATACTCACGGCTACAGGAACGACAGCGTAGGGTGGACACGTAGGCCAAGACGGACTCCTTACAAGAGGCGTTATCGTAGCAAGGCTAGCTAAGCGAGTCAAGGAAGAGGGGTTCCCCATTACAGGGAACCCCTCTTCCTCTGCGTACAGGCGTACCTTGCGCCTACTTGGCCTTCGAGGCCTCCTTCACCTTGACCTTGATCTCCCTGGCCTTGGCCCGCTCCGTCTTGGGGAAGGTGACCGCCAGGATACCGTCCTCAAAGACGGCCTCGCCCTTCTCAGTGTCCAGCCCCTCCGGGAGAGACACCGTGCGGTGGAACGTCCCGGACCTGCGCTCCCGCAGCAGGTAGCGCTCCTCCTTCTTCTCCTCCTCCTTCTCCTCCTCAGCGCCACCCTTTATGACCAGAGTGTCCTTGCTTATCGTGACCTCCACATCCTCGGCCTTGATGCCGGGGATGGTCGCCTTCACCACCAGCTGCTCGGCCGTCTCGTAGACGTCCAGGGCGGGCCGGATACGGCCGTCCCAGAGGCTGGGCCAGGATCTGAACGGCCCGTACGGACGCGCCGCCACGCGGTCCATCAGCTGATCAAGGTGTCGAAACTCCTGATACGGTCTCCAACGAATTGGCAGCATATGTAGTACCTCCTTGTACATGAGTAGCGGGGCTTGCTGCTTCCCCCATCTTTACCACCTCGTAGTATAAAATAGTCACTACATGATTGTCAAGAGTGTTGATGACTAAGTTGATAAGCATGTTGTCAATGTTCTTGACACGAGCCAGGGAGATAGCTATAATGTTCGTTGGTGGTGACGGCTATGGCTAAAAGCTACTACGATACTCTGGGAATATCCCGCGGCGCCTCGGACAAAGAGGTCAAGAACGCATACAGGCGCTTGGCCCGTAAGTACCACCCGGACGTCAACGCGGGCTCCGAGAAGGCCGAGGAGAAGTTCAAGGAGGTCAACACCGCCTACGAGGTTCTGAGCAACGCCGACAGCCGCAAGAAGTATGACCGGTTCGGCGACAACTGGAAGCATGCTGACCAGTATGCCGACCGGTTCACCGGTGGCGGGTTCCGGACAGCGACAGACCTCGGCGACATCGGCTTTGGCGGCCTCTTTGAAGACCTGCGGAGCCGCTTCCGCGGTCAGCCCAGGGGCCGCACCACCGTAGTGAGCCCGCCCGTAGAGGTGCCGGTGGAGCTGACCCTGGAGGAGGCCGCCGCCGGCGTCACCCGGATCGTCCAGACATCCGCCATGCTCGGAAACCGGTCGAAGCGGCTGGAGGTCAAGGTGCCCCCCGGCGTCGACACCGGCTCACGTATCCACGTACCCACGGGGGACGGCAGCGAGCTCTACCTGGTGGTCGCGGTACGCCCTCACCACCGCTTCCAACGCAAAAAGTCGGACCTGTACGTTGATCTGCCCATCCCCATGGTGGACGCCGTGCTCGGCAGCCAGCAGGAGGCCCCCACCCTGAACGGCAAGGTGGTCCTGACCATCCCGCCGGAGACCCAGAACGGCCAGGTATTCCGCCTTCGCAATAAGGGAATGCCCCACCTGGGCAAGCCGGAGCGGTTCGGTGACCTGTTCGCCTCGGTGAAGGTGATGCTGCCCTCCAACATCTCCGAGCGGGAGAGGCAGCTCTTCAAGGAATTGAAGCAGGCCCGCACTTCGGAATCGGATTAGTGGAAGGAAAGGGCCCCTCCGCACATGGAACAAACCTGCACTGAGGGAATGGAACGACAATGCCGATAGAGAGAGACGAACCGCTGTACGTGATCAGCGTGGCCGCCCGCATGATAGGGGTCCACGCCCAGACCCTACGCTACTACGAGCGCGCCGGGCTCATTGAGCCCTCACGCTCCCAGGGCAACCGCCGCTACTATTCGGAGTTGGACCTGGAGCGGCTGCGTCGCATCAAGACATTGATGGATGATATGGGAATGAACCTCGCCGGCGCGGAGGTCGTTCTTCGGCTCACCAACAAGATCCAGGACCTGGAGCACCAGGTCCAGCATCTGGTCGTCCAGATCGAACGGCTGCGTGCAGAGCAGGAGCGGCCCGCCCTCAGGGAGGGCAGGCCGGAGAGGTAGCTGAGACACAGCTACTCCTCAGGTCCCAATGGACATGCACTGAGGGAACGGAGGCGGAGAGACATGGTGTTGAAACCGGATAACTTTACAGAGCAGGCCCAGGAGGTGCTCGGCACCTCCCAGGAGCTTGTCAGGCAGTTCCGTCACAGCCAGTGGGACGTTGAACACGTGGTGTTGGCCCTGCTGCAGCTGGAACGGGGCCTCCCCGTGGAGATCATGGAGTCGCTGGGCGTGGATGTGGATGCCATGAAGCGGCGGCTGGAGGATGTCCTGGAACGCAGCCCCAAGATGACCCATGAATCGTCTCAGGTGTACGCCGCGCCCCGTGCGGTTCATCTCGTGGAGAGTGCCAAGAACGAGGCCGACCGTCTCAAGGATGAGTTCATAGGCACCGAGCACCTGCTCATCGCCGCCACCGCGGAGCGGGAGGGAGACGCCGCCGGCATTCTCAGGGAGTTCGGCGTCGACCAGGAGAAGGTCTATAAAGCCCTGCAAGAGATTCGGGGCAGCGCCCGCGTGACCGATCAACGGGCAGAAAGCAAGTACCGCTCTCTTGAGAAGTACGCCGTAGACCTGACCGCGCTCGCCCGCGAGGGCAAGCTGGACCCCGTGGTCGGCCGCGACGAGGAGATCAGAAGGCTTATGCAGACCCTCACCCGGCGCACCAAGAACAACCCCGTCATCATCGGCGGTGCCGGCGTCGGCAAGACCGCCATCGCGGAGGGCCTGGCGGAGCGCATCGTCGCCGATGACGTCCCGGACATCCTCCGTGGCCGGCGGGTGCTCGCCCTGGACATGGGCGCCCTCGTCGCCGGTTCCAAGTTTCGCGGCGAGTTCGAGGAGCGGCTCAAGGCCGTCATGGACGAGGTCAAGCGGTCCAAGGGCGAAGTCATCCTCTTCATCGACGAGATCCACAACGTGGTCGGCGCCGGTGCCGCCGAGGGCGCCATCGACGCCAGCAACCTCATGAAGCCCGCCCTCGCTCGCGGTGAGCTCCAGGCCATCGGCGCCACAACACCGGATGAGTACCGGCGCTATATAGAGAAGGACTCCGCCCTGGAGCGGCGCTTCCAGCCCATCTGGCTTGAAGAGCCCTCCGTGGAGGACGCCATCGAGATGCTCAGGGCCGTCAAGCCCCGCTATGAGGCCCACCACAAGATTCCGATCGACGACGACGCCATTGTGGCGGCGGTGAAGCTCAGCGGCCGCTATCTCACCGAGCGCCATCTCCCGGACAAGGCCATCGACCTCATCGACGAGGCCGCAAGCAAGCTCCGCATCGATGCCCAGAGTATGCCCAAGCACCTCAAGCAGCAGGAGAAAGAGCTCCGGCGGCTTCAGAATGAGGAGGAGGCCGTCTCCCAGCGCTCCGACTTCGAGCGGGCAGCCACCATCAAGGCGGAGCGGCTCAAGCTGGACCAGGAATACAATCAGGCCAGGGAGGCCTGGCTGGCGGAGAAGAAGGTCGCTACAGAGGTGCGCGCCGACCACATCGCGGACCTCATCGCCAGGTGGACGGGGATACCCGTCAACCAGCTGCTTGAGGAGGAGGCGGAGAAGCTTCTCCATATGGAGGAGCGCCTCCACCATCGCGTCATCGGTCAGGAGGACGCCATCGCCGTGGTATCGGATGCCGTCCGGCGCGCACGCGCCGGTATGAAGGACCCCAGGCGGCCGGTGGGAAGCTTCATCTTCCTTGGCCCCACCGGCGTTGGCAAGACGGAGCTTGCCCGCGCCCTGGCCCAGTTCCTCTTCGACGATGAGGCCAACATGGTGCGCATCGACATGTCTGAGTATATGGAGAAGCACACCGTCTCCCGGCTCATCGGCGCGCCGCCCGGATACATCGGCTATGACGAGGGCGGACAGCTCACGGAGGCGGTGCGCAGGCGCCCCTTCCGTGTGATCCTCTTTGATGAGATAGAAAAGGCACACCCGGACGTCTTTAACATCCTGCTCCAGATACTCGAAGATGGCAGGCTCACTGACGGCCACGGCCGTGCCGTGGACTTCAGCAGCACCGTGGTCGTGATGACCAGCAACCTGGGCACCCAGGAGGCCGACCGGCCCGCCCTGGGCTTCCGCCGCACCGAGGGGGATGTCGATGCGGAACGCCGGAAGCAGCGGGACATCCTTGAGGAGGCTTTGAAGAAGACCTTCCGTCCGGAGTTCCTGAACCGTATCGACGAAACGGTGATCTTTGATCCGCTCACCCACGACCAGATCGAGGCCATCGTCGGCCTGATGATGGCGGAGGTGAGCAAGCGCCTGGAGGAGCGGGGCGTCACGGCGGAGCTCACCCCCGCCGCCCGCAAGTGGCTGGCTGAGGAGGGCTTTGACCCGGTCTTCGGCGCGCGCCCCCTGCGCCGCGCCTTGCGGCGCTTCGTAGAAAACCCGCTGTCCAAGGGTATCCTTGCCGGCGACTTCCCGGAGGGAAGCCACGTCATGGTGGGCGCGGGCGAGCAGGGATTGACCTTTGAGAAGGCGGAGGAGCCCGTGAAGGTGGGAACGTAGCCCTGTCTGCTGGATGGACCCGGCGCTTTTTGACACTGTAGGGCGTGCTTGGTAAACTAAGGTAAAGTTAGCGGCGGATGAAGAGGGGGCGAGGTAATCCGCTTTTGGGTCGCAATCGTATCTATTTTATACAAGACCCAGTAAGCAACGTTTCAAGAGCCTTCCGTATTCTTCAGTAGGGGTCATCCCGCTCTGGTTGCTGGTGAGGATGGTGGGTGGGAGTGATGAGTAGCGCTCTAATCGTTCGTATTGTTGGTGCAGGTGTCTTGGGGGTGGTTGGGTGGTGGGTCTGGGAGTGGATTGGTGACACTCCGGACTTCCTGCCGTGGGGACTGGCCGCCACCATCGTCGGTGTGGTGGTGGGAGCAGCGGCCACGCCCTACTTCACCATCGTGCCTCTCCGTCTTGCCCTCGTGCGACTGCGCCTGGTCTCTGCCTCCGCCTTTCTCGCGGGCACCGCCGGCCTTGTTCTCGGCCTGGTGGTTGCCGCCCTCATCTCCATTCCACTGGCACGTATCTCCGGCTGGCCCGGCATCTGGGTCCCGGTGGCGCTCAGCGCGCTTCTTGGCTTCCTCGGCGTCGCAGTGGCCGTCAGTCGAGGGTATGACCTTCGCCGCATCCTGCCGGACACCGCTCACTCCTCAGACATCCCTGCACGGACGGACGGCCAGGTGCTCGTTGATACCAGCGCCATCATCGATGGCCGCATCGCCGATGTCAGCCAGACCGGCTTCCTCAGCGGCACCCTGGTCATCCCGAGGTTCGTCCTGGACGAGCTGCGGCACATCGCCGACTCCAACGATTCCCTGAGACGGAACCGCGGCCGGCGTGGACTGGAGATCCTGACCAAGCTCCGCAAAGAGGCGATCGTACCCGTTCAGGTGCTGGACGTGGATGGATGGGAAAACATGGAGGTGGACGGGAAGCTGGTCAAGCTTGCCAAGAGCCTGAAGGCGCCCATCGTCACCACCGACTACAACCTCAACCGAGTCGCGGGGATTCAGGGGGTCAAGGTGCTCAACGTCAACGACCTGGCCAACGCCCTGAAGCCGGCGGTCATCCCCGGCGAGGATATGGAGGTCCGCGTCATCCAGGAGGGCAAAGAGGTAGGGCAGGGCGTCGCCTTCCTGGATGATGGGACCATGGTTGTCGTGGAGGGCGGTCGGCGCCATCTCAACACCCAGATAGAGGTCGCGGTGACACGCGTTCTGCAGACCTCCGCGGGCCGGCTCATCTTTGCGCAGCTCAAAGGACACTAGTATGTCCCCTGTTCCCAGCCCCCACATCGGAGGCCATACCGGCAACCGGGTGGGGGCTATCGTTGTTGCCGGGGGCCGGAGCCGCCGTATGGACGGGCCGGATAAGCTGTTCATGCCCCTCCTGGGCAGGCCCCTCCTGGGCTATACTCTGGATGTCCTCCAAAGGGTGGACCTCGTCCGGGAGGTTGTGCTGGTTCTCAGCCAGTCCAACCTGGAGAGGGGCAGGGCATTGGTGGCTGAACGGGAATTTCACAAGGTGACCGGCGTCTGCCTGGGCGGCCCGCGCCGCCAGGACTCGGTGCGCCTGGGCCTCCAGGCGCTCTCCCCCTGCGACTGGGTCGTCGTCCATGATGGAGCACGTCCCTGCGTGGAGCCGGAGCTTGTCGAACGGGGTTTGGAGGAGGCTCGCAAGTGGGGCTCAGCCGTCGCCGCCGTACCCG
>JAPUKM010000068.1 GCA_027295645.1 Chloroflexota bacterium
TAGTAATCTACCGTCGTCCCAAGCTTCAGGTCAAGGCGATTGCTCGGTTTTAATGGTGACGGCTTCTGGGTAGCTCTTCCGCTCCTCTTCGATCGACTTGGTGCGCCCCTTGGCCTCCCGGACCTGCGGCCTCTCCGTCTAGCATGCAGGACACCAGACGGTCTCCTTAGAGGAGAGCATCATATTCTCTTTTTTGAACTCTAACGTCCCCAGCTCAGAACTGCATACTCCACATAGCTGAACGAGGGTCACCATATCTCCGGGCATTGCTGTCCTCCAGTACCTTTAATCATACCAGCTATTCCTTACGAGGCGTAGTCGCCCCGCTTCGTGTAGGCCGCTCTCTCCTTGACGTGGTGCCGATAATGTCCCGTGCAGGGGTTGGCCGCCGTATTTCCACTCCTTGTCGCACAATAGACCACCCTCGTCGGAGTACGTAGATGCCGTTACAGCGTCGATGGAAGAGCCGCCTGGCGGCGACTCTCATAAGCCTGACCCTCGTTGGGTGTGCCCAGGGTGATACCACAACGACCCCTGCCGCGACCCAAGAGGTGTTGCCCACTCCCATCGTCGTCATAGTAACCGCCACGCCCACTCCAACTCTTCCGCCAGACCGGCTTCCTGATACGCCGACCCCCGTAATCATTGTGGTAACGGCCACCCCCTCTCCAACGGCGCCACCTCTATCGACTGCCACCGGCGTCCCGGTTCCCACACCCTCGGCTACCGCTCTCCCGTTGCCTACCCAGACGCCCCCTACGCCGGAGGCAACGGCCACGGTCACCCCTGTTTCCACCCCAACCGAGGTGATAATTCCCATCCCGACCCCAACTCCCACACCGGAGGCCACGGCCGTCGTGCCACCGACCCCCACATCAACGGTGCCTGCGACGCTAGCCCACGTCGTGATTCAGACCGTGGACCTGGGAGCGGAGGTCGTCACCATCGCCAATTTGGGCAACGCGCCACAGAACATGACTGGCTGGATGCTCGTCAGCGAAGTGGGCGGCCAGTCGTTTCGTTTCCCAAGCGGCTACACGCTGGCTCCGGGGGCCACGGTACTCGTCACCAGTGGGCCCAACGGCTACCTGGCCCTACCTGCCGTCCTTCAGTGGTTGAAATCGGACGGCACGCCCTCCAGCGGGTACGTCTGGAACAACGACGGAGATCCGGCCCTCCTCATGGATGCTGATGGGAACACGGTGTCACGGTTCCCGTAAGCAGCTCAGACCCGATGGTCCGTATTACGCGTAGTCCCCCAGGTACGTGCCGCCGAGGATGTGCAGATGTCCATGGTTCTGACTCTGCATCGCATGGTGACCAAAGTTGGCCACCAGCCGGAACCCCTCGGGGCAGTGCTCCGCTCCAAGCCGCACAGCCACTCGTGCCACCTTCGCCACAGCGTCGTCGGTCCACAGCTCCGCCTGGGTCAGGTGACGCTTCGGCATCGCCAGAAGCATCACCGGCACCCATCTGAGAACATTGCGGATGACGATCACATCCTCATCCTCGTGAAGAACTTCTCCCGGCTCCCGCCGGGCGATGATCTCACAAAAAACGCAGTGCCTAGTAGCCAGAGCCGCCCCTCGATCTACCTTGAGCGGTCGGCCGCGCCCTGTGAGGCCACTGCCCACTGCGTCGGGCTCGTGAGTCGCTGTCTCGGAAGTCCGGGGCGCTGATGTGGGCAAGGTGGACCAGCGTCTGGTCCTTCAATCGAGAGGCCACCGCATCGGGAAGGTCTGGGAAGATGCCCCTGACCGTGATCACCGTGGGCAGCCTCATCTCGTGGCGATAGACCACAATCTGGTACAGCTTTTCCTCAGCCCATGATGTACTGCTGTGTGCTCCCAGGTCGTCCAGGATAAGAAGCGGTGCAGAGCGGACCTCCTCGAATAGCTGGTCGTAAGAGACGGGGTTCTGCGGGCTGTATGTGGAGCGTAGCCGGTCCAGCAGCTCCGGAACAGGCTTGAAAAGAGGAAGTGTTCCTCTGCGTAGCTGCTCGCTTGCTATGGCCACTGCTAGGTGAGTCTTTCCGCACCCGGGCACACCCGTGAATACCAGCCATCCGGAGGGCTTCTCGGCGAACACCTTTGCGGCCTGCATCGCCCTCTCCAGGCTCTCCTGGCCCTCAGCATCGGCCTGGTTCCCTCTGGTGTCCAGGCTCTCAAAAGACATCCTCTTTATCATTTCAGTGAGAACGGGGTCCGTGTGGAGGGAGGCCAGGGATGTGGTCGCACCGAGGTCGATTGTGAGCACCAGCTTTGGGTCCTTCAGCCGGGCCTGGAGCTGCTCATCCAGATGGGTCAACGGCCCGCTAAGGGCGATCACTGTCGGGAGCTGCAGATTGAAGCGATGGTTGATGAGCTGGTACAGCTTCTCCTGAGCCCATGGTGTCGTGGCCTGTGCCCCCAGATCGTCTAGGATCAGCACCGGGGCATTGCGTACCTGGTCAAAGAGTTGATCGTAGGGGATGTCGCTGGTGGGTGCGAAGGCGGAACGGAGATGGTCAAGCAGGTCCGGCACCGAGATGTACATAGTCGGGTGTCCGTGCGCAAGACAACGGTTGGCGATGGCCGCCGCCAGGTGGGTCTTGCCCGCACCCACCGGGCCGGAAAGCACCAACCAGCCCTGGGGCTCCTGGGCATACTCCGTTGCGGCTTGGGTGGCCTCTTGGTAACGCCGCTGCGCCTCCGGCTCGGACGAGCGCCCCGCCGAGTTCAGCGCCTCGAAGGTTAACCGGGTCAGCGGGCCCAAATTGCTATACCGCCGGAGGCGTGCAAGCTGGTCCTCCTGGCTCACCTCCGCCTGGCAAGAGCAGGGAATGGCCTTCCCAAAGTCGGAATGCCCAACGTAGACCTCGGCTCGTACCCACCCGCGGCCCTCGCATCGGAGACACTCCTCAACCGGTTGCTCCGGCTCAGCGTCTCCCGAGAGGTCCGTACCGACGGAGGTGCTCTTGAGCGCCAGCCGTTTTAGAATATCCGCCAGACTCTCCATGCTCCTTGCCTTCCTCTGACCATCGCTCCAGAATGCGTGAGATGTACCGCCAACTCCGGTGGTTGAGGCTTTCTGCTTCCCGAAAAGCATCCCGAATCCAGCGCCAGGAGTATGTGGCCTCCGCCTCTTTCAATTCCTCCGCTAGCAACGGCGTAAGGGTCCCGAAATAGTCTTCGTACAGTGTGAAGATGTTCAGTCGGGACTCGGTATGGGCTTCGCTGTCAGCCGGCTCCACTGCCGACACCATCTCCATGCCAGTCGTAGTGGCCTTCGCCGCACGACGCCCCTGCTCGTCGTTCACCAGGAGTCGGATATGTGCGGCCTCCTTTCCCCTGTCCCGGACCTCCAATAGCGTACCCCTGGCCACCGCCCGGGTCACGCCACCACACACCGCCTCCTGCGCCCCGCCTTCCTCATTCGCCAACCCGTCCAGAAGAATCCGGTCCGCCAGGAGCTCCTCCAGCGTTATCCACGGGCGAGCTCCCCTCCGTTGGTGGATTATCCCCAGGATGCGGAGAGTGCACTTGAGCTCCGCAAGCGAGTCGATCTCCGCTAGCAGTGGCCCCAGGACCGCGTTGGGCACTGAGGTGTACCGGGTGCCTTTTACAAAGCCCGTGAAGGCGCCCATCCTAGGCGGCCCCTTGGGCGGCGAAGTTCTCGAACCGGGAGACCTGGTCGCGGAAATACAGGTGCAGCGTATCCAGGGGGCCGTTGCGGTGCTTTGCAACAATGATCTCCGCTATGTTGCGCGGATACTTCCGACCATCTGCAAACTGGCGTTCCCATTCCTCTTCCGTATAGACCATATCGTCCCGGTAGATGAACGCCACCACGTCCGCATCCTGCTCGATGCTGCCGCTGTCCCGCAAGTCGGAGAGCTGCGGCCGATGGGTTGCTCGATGCTCCGTAGCCCGGCTGAGCTGAGAGATAGCGATGAGCGGGACGTTCAGGTCCCGCGCCAGCCCCTTCAGCGACCGGGTGATATCGCTCAGTTCCTGGACCCGGTTGTTCTGGCGTCCGACACCCTGCATCAGTTGGAGGTAGTCCACGATGAGCAGATCGACACCCTGCTGCTCCATGTGAAGCCGGCGCGACTTGCTGCGGATCTCCGCTATAGTCTGCAACGGCGAGTCGTCTATGTACATCGACAGGTCTGAGAGGGCACCGATGGAGTCCGCGAGTCGCTGCTCCTCATCTCTCCTGAGAACTCCCAAACGGAGGCGGTGGCTATCCACGGACGCCTCACTGGCCAGCATGCGCAGGACCAACTGCTCCCGGCTCATTTCCAGGCTGAAGATGCCCACAACCGCGCCACTCCCGGCGGCGTTCCGAGCCATGTTCAGCGCTAGTGTGCTTTTCCCGAAGCTGGGCCGTGCCGCCAGAATGATCAGGTCGGACCGCTGAAGGCCCCCCAGCAGACGGTCCAGGTCCACGTATCCCGTCTGTACCGGCGCGGTGCCGCGCTCCAGAGGACCGGTGATGGACGCCGTGTCCTCCATGTACTTGTCCAGCACCTGCCGGACAGAGACAAATCCCCGCGTCTCTCGCCCCGCGCGGAGGTTGAACAGCAGGTCCTCGGCCTTGCTGAGGGTGCCGTCGGTGTCGGCATCCTCCTGGTAGCCCAGCGCGGCGATGTCTGTGGCCGCTTCGATGAGATTGCGCATGGTGGCCGTGCGGTTCACGATGCGCGCGTAGTGTTCGATGTGAACCGACGTGGGCACACCGGCCACCAGATGGCTCAGCACGGCGGCACCACCCATCTCCTCCAGGCGGCCCCTTGAGGCCAGCTCATGGGCCACGGTCACCTGGTTGATCCCCTCACTACGCTCGAACAGGGCCAAGCAGGCCTCATAGGCCCACCGGTTCCGCTCCCGGTAGAAGTCCTCCTGCTTCAGATAAGGGATCCGCAGGATAGCATCGCCATCGATCAGAAGAGAGCCAAGAACCGACTCTTCAGCGAGCTCGTCGTGAGGGGGGAGGCGTTCGCCAACGTACATATGGCTAGCTCTGCTCCTCTTGCTCGGCCTTGGCCGTAGGCTCTTCCTGCTCGGCTTCAGCCGCGGGCTCCTCCTGCTCGGCTTCAGCCGTAGGCTCCTCCTGCTCGGCTTCAGCCGCGGGCTCCTCCTGCTCGGCCTTGGCCGTAGGCTCCTCCTGCTCGGCCT
>JAPUKM010000069.1 GCA_027295645.1 Chloroflexota bacterium
GCCTGTGCCAACGCTGGCAGCCCATCAAGGATCTGGCCCACCACCTCGTACCTGCCAAAGGCGGGAATGATATAGACCCCCGAGATTCTGGAGAAGACCGCCTCCAGAAGATCCCTGGCTATGGTCACACCCTCCTCCTGGCTTCGTTGCCCGGCAGCGCGCATCCGCTGCTGAACTTCCTCCGGTATCACAATGCCAGGGACCTCATTATGGAGAAACTCTGCATGGCGAGCGCTGCTCAGGGGAAGCAGGCCCATAAGCAGCGGAACGGGGAATTTCCCAAGCCGTTGGTAGCAGCGCTCGATGGCCTCGGGGTCGAAAACGGCCTGGCTAAGAATGAAGTGAGCGCCGGCGTCCAGCTTGTACTCCAGGCTCCGGAACTCCCTGTCCATATCGGTCGCACCCATATTGAAGGCGCACCCGACAAAGAACGAGGTCGCCTGCTTGATGGGACGGCCTGCCAGATTCCTGCCGGAGTTCGCTTGGTGAATCAGTGATATGAGCCCGGAGGGCGCAACGTCGGCCACAGCGGTCGCCTGTGGGTAGTCTCCTATGTAGGGTAGGTCGCCCATCACAACGAAAACGTTGCGGATTCCCAGGCCATGGGCCCCAAACAAGTCTGAGTGAAGCGCCAGGAGGTTCCGGTGTCGAGTGGCTATGTGGAGTACAGCCTCAACACCCAGCCTCGTTTGAATTAACGTGCTCATCGCCAGGGCGCTCATACGCCCCATGGCCCGGGGGTTGTCGGAGACGTTGAATGCGTCGACTTGAACAGTGCCCAGCAGCGTCCGCAGGTCGGATAGAATGGGGCCCGCCTCGTATCCCTGGGGTGGGTCCACCTCCACAGTGACCGTGAACTCACTCCCCAGCTTCTTGGACAGCCGAGTCGGCTCCGCTGGCGTGATCAGAGACGGCTGTTGGTGATCTGGGCCTGAAGAGGCTCGACCTCCAGATACGCTGCGGGAGCGGGGCCTTCGGTGTTTGCCCAGCGCCTCTCGCATGGCAACGATATGCTCCGGTGTCGTACCGCAGCATCCGCCAACGACTGTAGCTCCCATCCGTAAAAATCCATCTCCATGCTGGGCCATGTACGTGGGCGACGATATGTAAACGAACCGGCCGTCTACATATGTAGGGAAGCCTGCATTGGGCATAGCGGTGAGAGGCACGGTTGCATGGGGAGCCATCTCCTCCATGACCTGAAGCATGGGTGCAGGGCCAACGCTGCAGTTGGCTCCAATGGAGGCGACCTTCAAGCTGTTGAGGGTGGTGGCCACCTCTGTTGGGGTCTCTCCCGCTGGGGTAGTGCCCTCTTCAGTGAAGGTGAGGAGAGCAATGATGGGTATATCGCTCACACCGTTGGCGGCGGCTATAGCCTCCTCAATCTCGCCCAGTCCGGTAAAGGTCTCAAGCATGAGCAGGTCCACACCCGCATCAGCCAACGCCTCAATCTGCTCGCGGAAGGCCTCTCGTGCCTGGCTGCGGGAGATGGGACCAAGAGGTGCCAGGGGCTTACCCAAAGGCCCCACAGTGCCGGCAATCCACACATGTTGGCCTGTCATGCGCCCCGCCTCTTTAGCGATCTCCACCGCCTTCCGGTTGATCTCCGCCACCTGTTCAGATAGGCCATGCCGCTCCAGGCGGAACTTATTGGCCCCATAGGTGTTGGTCTCGATAATCTCTGCGCCCGCTTCCAGATAGTCGAGATGGATTCCCAGCACAAGCTTGGAAGATATCACGTTGAGCTGCTCAAGACAGGCCTCAATACCGATCCTGCCTCGGTTGAGCAACTCCGTCCCCATAGCCCCATCCGTAAGAATGGGTCCCTCGGTTAGACGCTGAATGAAATCCAAGGCCACAGCTGTTCAAACTCCTTTAACGTAACTATCAATAATACCAGGGCTGGAAAGCAGAGAAGGGGAGTGGCAATGCCGGCCACCTGGGACGTCTTGCTAGGCCATCCCCACATTCAGCCTTCGTGGATTCAGGCCGGGGGAGTCAGCCGCCGGCGTGGGAGACGCGCCAATGACGGCCTCCTCCAACTGACTCGCCGGCGCAAGTTGGTTGGGGCTCAATGATGAACCTCTCCCTTGTTGGGGATGTTCAGTAGGAGATCCAAGTCCTCCTCGCTCACTTCCGCGTAACTTCCCATGCCACCCAGCGGCCAATCGAACCGTACCAGCCACTTTTGAGCACCGCTATCCTCAGCCGTACCGCCCGACTCCAGCACCACTCCCGTACGACCCTGCTGATGATCGGCCCTGAGAGAGACCTGTACCCTGCTGCCTACCTGCACCTTGTTGCTGTTCATTGCGCTCCGTTCCAGCGTGGCAGCCTACTCTGCGCCCGGGTTGATGGGGGACTCGTTCAGCGCAAGACACTCCTCCCGGACCACGTACCGCTCCTCCCATTCGGTATACGGAGTGGTCGCGGCCATGGCCTCCGCCTCTCTCCTGCTGCCCGCCTCCACGGTGATCTCCAGGCGCACCTCATGACTAATTCTATACTGCATACAGGGACCTCCGTTGTCAGGGGATGCTTGACCCAAGACATCTCTTGACAGTATATAAGAGAATGATACAGAGATGGTGGCCGTTGTGTTACCATGAGGAGAGTATCCGGGGGAGGGCATCCGTGGCGAACGCATATATTCTCCTTGAAACCACTCCGGGATCGATCCGCGATGTGGCCAGCATGCTCCGCGAGATTGATGAGTTGCACACCGTCGATGTCGTGACCGGCCCTCACGATATTATCGCCGTGCTGGATTCCGGGGACATGGAGTCTCTGGGTGACCTGCTGGCGGAAAAGGTCCGGACCATACCGGGAGTGGTCAGGACCACAACGTGCATCGGCGTGCCTGGTTAGAGCCGCAACTCGTTGATCGGCCTCAAGGGCGCTCCCGAACTCACCGAGTGTCGTCCACCGCCTCAGGAATGCCTCGTCGTAGTATGTTATCGGCCCTTCCCTCTGAGAGGATGACGGCGCTGAGCGGGTCCCCACTATCGCTTGCAGGCATAGACGTGTTCCTTCCCCCTGGATGCTAGAATGGCCCTGGCATGATTCCCCTCAAGCTTTCTCTGGAGAACTTCAAGTGCTACCGCCAGAACGTGCCCACCCTGCACTTGGAGGGTGTCCACATCGCCTGCCTGTGCGGTCCCAACGGCCACGGAAAGTCCTCTCTCCTGGACGCCATCGCCTGGGCCCTGTGGGGTGATGCGGTCCACCGGCCACAGGAGGAGTTGATCCACCAGGGTCAGCAGGAGATGCGGGTGGAGTTGGAGTTTCTGGCCAGGGATGACCGCTACAGGGTCATTCGCCGCCACGCACGTCGGGAGCGGGCACGCCAGGGCAGCACTTCGCTGGAGCTGTACACAGAGTCGGGTGGAGAGAACGGCTTCCGTCCCATAACCGGCAACACCATCCGGGAGACGGAGGCGCGAATTCGCGGGCTGGTGGGCATGGACTACACCACCTTCGTTAACAGCGCTTTTCTTCTTCAAGGCAGGGCGGATGAGTTCACCACCAAGCCTCCCGCTGAGCGCAAGCGCGTCCTTGGCGAGATACTGGGCCTGGGCCTCTACGATCGCCTTCAGGAACGGGCCCGGCAGAAGTCGCGGGAGCAGACCGAGTCCCTCCAGCGAGTCCGGGGCGAGCTGGACGCCAGGGCCCAGTCGGCTGCCCTGCGCCCGGAACATGAGGCTGAGCTATCTCGACTGGTGATTGACCTGGAGTCCGCTGCGGCTGACCTGAAGGCCGCCGAGGGCGAGGTCACGAAGCTCCGCAGCAGGGCGGAGCAGCTCAGAGGCCGTGCCAGGGAGCTGGTGGAGCAGGAGAGCCGTGTTACGGATGCGCGTGGGGAGCTGGATGGGCTCAGTGAACGGATCGTGCGGCACGGCAGGCAGATCGAGGACTGGGTGCGGCTGGTGGCTGACGAAGAGCGGGTAGGTCTGGAGTATGCCCGGTTGGTGGAGCTGCGTAGCCAGGATGCGGCCTTCGGGCAGCTTCTTGGGCCGTACAACCGGCTGGCGGAGCGCAAGGCCGGCCTGGAGCGTTCCATTGCCGCCCTGCCGGAGCTCCGCGAGCAGCGCGACGCCGCCCAGCGGCGGCTGGATGAGCTGCGACATTCGTGGGATGAGCTGTCGGAGCGGCGTCGGAAACTTGAAGAGATCAACGTGTCCGTGTTCAGCTTGCGGGGGGAGAACCAGCGTCTCCGCCGGGACATGGATGAGCTCAGGGACAAGGTGGACAGGCTTGAGGAGGGAGACGAGCGGTGTCCCCTGTGCGGTACCGAGCTTGGAGTGGAGGGCAAGCAGCACATCGTTGCCGAGTATGAGACTCAGGGGAAGGCCTACGCCGAGAGCTACCGCAAGAACGCAGCGGCCCTCGTCGAAATGGAGCCCCAACACCAGGCGCTCCAGAAAGAGACCGCCAGCAGTGAGGAGGAGTTGACGCGAGCAGACAGGGATGTCCATAGCGCTATCGCCGCTTTGACCGGGGAGATCGACCGGGCAGGGGAGGACTCCGCCAGCGTGGCGCCTCTGCAACAGGAGCTTGACCAGCTTGGGTATGACCCTGAGGCTCACCGTCAGGTGCAGGAGGGTTTGAAGAGGCTGGCTCCGGTGGAGGAGGAGCACCGGCTGCTGCAAGAGGCCAGGAGAAGGCTGCCCCAGGAGAAGGATGACCTGGAGCGTGACACCGCTCTGGCACAGCGAAGAGAGTTGGAGATTGCCCAGGGGGAGGAGCGGGTGCAGTCCATCAAGAGGGAGATCGAGTCGCTGCCGGCAATGGAGGAGCAGCTCCGGGCCGCCGAAGAGAGACATCGTGACGCTCAGCAAACCCACGCAACTCAGCAAGGGCGCCGGGCGTATCTGGAGGAGCGTATCAAGGAGGCTCGGGACCTGGAAGCCAAGCAGGCGGAACTGGAGGCGGAACTTCGCTCCTTGACCCAGGAGCGTGAGGTGTACGAGCAGTTGACCGCCGCATTCGGTAGGGGCGGCGTCCAAGCCATGCTTATAGAGGCGGCGATGCCTGAGTTGGAGGAGGAGGCCAATCGCCTCCTCGGGCGGATGACGGACAACGCCATGCACCTGAAGCTGGAGACGCAGCGGGCGACACTACGAGGCGAGACGGTGGAGACCCTTCAGATAAATGTGGCCGACGAGCTAGGCACCCGCAGCTACGATACCTTTAGCGGTGGCGAGGCCTTCCGTATCAACCTCGCTCTGCGCATCGCCCTATCACGCCTTCTGGCTCACCGCTCGGGAGCGCCGTTGTCCACACTCTTCATCGACGAAGGGTTCGGCACTCAGGACGCCCAGGGGCGGGAGCGCATCCTGGATGTGATCCAGTCCATAGCTGAGGACTTTAAGTGCATTCTGGTGATCACCCACATGGAGGAGATGAAAGAGGCCTTCCCGGTGCGGATCGAGGTGCAGAAAACGGCCAGCGGTTCCACCTTCAGCATAACCTAGGTAGCCGATTTTGGTTGCTTATCTCTTTGACAGGTATCCCTCCAGACCATAAGATGCCTCCCACAATTATGGGAGGTGCTTCTTGCCCGATTCCACGCAGGATGGGCAGCAACCCCTTACCGGCTACAGGGTCCTGGACCTATCGGGCCCTCTCGGCGTCTACTGCGGGAAGCTGATGGCTGATATGGGGGCTGATGTGGTCAAAGTGGAGCCACCCGGTGGCGACCCCATGCGCCACATTGGGCCCTTTGCGCACGACAAGCCCGGCCCTGATAGCAGCCTCTACTGGCTCCACTTCGCGACCAACCGGCGGAGCATCACCCTGGACGTCACCTCCGCAGATGGCGCCGCCCTGCTGCGTCGCCTTGCCAGTAAGGCCGACGTGTTGCTGGAAACGCACCAACCCGGGCTCATGAAGTCCCTGGGGTTGGGATACAGCGACCTGAGCGATCTCAACTCCGGACTGGTGTACGTTTCCATTACGCCCTTCGGGCAGACGGGGCCGTATAGAGACTACAAGGGGTCGGACCTGATCGGTCTCGCCATGGGCGGCTACATGTACGTCACCGGCTGGCCCCATACGCCGCCCACGCGTCTGTGGGGTTCCCAGGCGTACCACACCGCCTCCAACCGGGCCTCCATCGGCGCGCTGCTGGCCCTGTACCACCGGCTGGCCACGGGCCAGGGGCAGCACGTGGACGTGTCGATGCAGGAAGCAGTGGCCGCCACCACGGAGCACGTCAACATCTACTACGCCTACGAGGGCACCCCCGCCGTTCGATGTGGCTTCCGGCACGGCGGCCGGTTCGTGGCCACCTGGAGGTGCAAGGACGGCTACGTCAGCATCACCACCCACAGACAGCAGGCGTGGGACGACCTGCGCGCCTGGATGGCCGAAGAGGGCATGGCCGGAGACCTCATGGACGAGAAGTACAACGATACGTTTGTCCTGCGGGGCGAGAACTCTGCCCACATCGAGGAGATCATCGAGAAGTGGGCGATGCGCCACACCCGCCAGGAGATCACGGACTGGGGCCAGGCCCGGCACTACCCGTTCGGGCCGGCGGCCACGCCCGTTGAGCTGCTGGAGAACCCGCAACTCCAGGGGCGAGGCTTCTTCGTCCAGGCGGAGCACCCAGGGTTTGCCGAGAGCGTCACCTACCCTGGCGCACCATATAGGCTGTCGCGCTCGCCTTGGCGGCTCCGGACGGCGGCGCCGCGTATCGGCCAGCACAACGCCCGGGTGTACGGCGACGAGTTGGGCCTCTCCCAGGAGGAGATGGCGCGCCTGGCCGGGGCGGGAGTGATCTAGGCCATGGCTGCTCAGGCCCTGGATGGACAGTATGTCTTGTCGGGAGTCCGCGTGCTGGACTTCACATGGGTCCATGCGGGCCCCGCCGCCACGCGTGTCCTGGCGGACCAGGGCGCGGAGGTGATAAAGGTCGAGTCCAACTACGCCCTGGCCGTTGTGGGTGGCGCTGCCGCCAGCACGCCCTACGGGTTGGGGCAGCGCCACAACTGGAACGCTGGCAAGCTCTCCTTCAGCCTCAATATGAGAACGCCACAGGGCATCGCCATGGCCAAACGGCTGGTCGCGATCTCCGACGTGGTGGCCGAGAACTTCAGCGGGCGCGTCATGGCCAGGTGGGGCATGGACTATGAGAGCCTTCGCCGGATAAAGCCCGACATCATCATGCTCAGCATGTCCGGCATGGGCCGCACCGGCCCCTGGCGAGATTACGTCAGCTACGGCCAGACCCTTCAGGCCTGGTCGGGCTTCACCTATCTGACGGGCTTCCCGGAGACGGACCCGTCTGGACCCGCCAGCGCCTACTCCGATGCCTCCGCGGCTATGGCGGGCGCTCAGGCGGTCCTGCTGGCACTTATTCACCGTGCCCGTACCGGCCAGGGCCAGTGGATAGACCTCTCGCAGTTTGAGGTCGTCTGTTCCCTGCTGGAGACGCTCGTCCTGGACGTGGGGGTAAACCGGCGCGGCGAGGCTGTCCAGCGGACGGGCAACCGCCTGCCCCATGGTGACGCCTCTCCCCATGGCGCCTACCGTTGTGAGGGCGACGACCGGTGGGTGGCCATCGCGGTGTTCAGCGACGAGGAGTGGAACGCCTTCGCGCAGGCCATCGGCGGTCCGCCGTGGGCCGGGGATGAGCGTTTCGCCACGGCCCACGGCCGCCGGCGCCACGCCGATGAGCTGGACCGGCTGGTGGAGACGTGGACGGCCAACCACTCCCCGGAGGAGGCGATGCACCTGCTCCAGGCGGCAGGGGTGGCCGCGGGAGTCGTTCAGTCCGGTGCCGATCTCGCGGACAACGATCCCCAGCTAAGGGAGCGTGGCCTCTTCCGCCAGGTCCCCGATGCCCAGGGCGTGCTCCGCACCGTCGAGGGCCCGCCCTACAAGCTGTCTCTCACACCGGGTGGCCCGCTGCGGGGCGCTCCCGAGTTCGGAGGCCACCAGACCTATGTGACGCAGGAGCTCCTGGGCATGTCCGACGAGGAGATAGCCCAGTGTGCCATTGACGGCGCGTTTGAGTAGTCAAAGGGTCACTTGGGCTGGATGTGCTCGGAGAGCTCCAGGGTGATGCCGTCCGGGTCCAGGAAGTAGGCCACGCCTGGGCGTCCGTGGGCGGCGGCTACGGGTGACCCCTTGAATCGGACGCCCTTTTCGCTCAGCTCACGGTAGGTCTCCTCTACGTCGTCGGCGTAGAAGGCGATGTGGGCGCTGCCGACGTTGTTGGTGGAGAGGTCGATGGCCCGGCCTCCGGGCGAGAGGTATTCGATGAGCTCCAGCCGGAATCCGCCCAGGAGCAGGTGTGCCACCTTGAGGTGCGCGCCGGGCAGGGCGGTGATCTGGTCGATGCCGGCACCCCGCGTCTCGAACCGGTTCTCCTCGGTGAAGCCGAGGAGGTCGCGGTAGAAGGCGACGGAGCGCTCCAGGTCGCTGACGGTGAAAGAGGAGTGGTTGTGTGAGGTGATCATCGCCTTACCCCTGGAAGAGCTCCGTCTCGGGGTGATAGCCTGACCAGCCGTACCACTCCGAGATGAAGGACGGTACGAACTCCAGCATCGTGCCTGCCAGCGGGCCGGATATGGCACGGCCCACCCGGTCCCAGAGGGACTGGGTCTGCCTGTCTCGCAGCTCGAAGCCCTGCGAAGCGGCATTGTAGAACTCCAGGAGCTGGCCATCCACCGTGCGGGAGAAGGCCAGGCCCGTCCGTGCATTTTCGTCATAGAAGACTACGATGGGCTGTGAGGCCAGCGTGTCGTTGAGCACCCCACCGGCCCCTGCGAGGGCCTCCACCGTGTATCCCTTGAACAGGCCGTTCAC
>JAPUKM010000007.1 GCA_027295645.1 Chloroflexota bacterium
GTAACCTGGACACCAACAAGGCGAGGCTGCTGCTCATAGCATCCATGCTGAAGCTGGGCAGGCTGCCCAAGGCCAAAGACCCCAGGAATCCGACGCCAGCTGAGCGGAAGGCGGTGATTGCCAGGACCGGCGAGTTCCAGAGGATCTTCGATACGCATTAAGGGTTAGACTGACTGAGGATGCGGAGTCAGTACAAGGCGCGCAACGCCTTCGGGCAGATGGACGAGGCGGCAAAGAAGCATAAGGTGAGCGTTCAGGAGACATGGGTTGACGCTCCGGGCCATGTGTTCTACCTCATGGCCGACGCCCCAAACGCCCATGCCATCAACGATCTGATGATCGAGCTTGAACTCTTCCACTGGAACACGATAGATATCCACGCGGTCAGGACAATGGGTGAAACACTGTCGCTAGCGGCCAGTCGCTAAAGAAACCCATGCTATATGTAGCACGAGCCTGGCTCTATTTGCAAATAGGGCCAGGCTCGATATCGTCTCGCCGCGTTGTCGCACGCGCCGGAAGGTATGCGCCCCTAGTCCCTGACGTAGGGGAGGACCTCCTGGACCATCTGCTTGAACTGCTCCTTCTGCTTCCAGGAGGTGATGCGCAGGGTGATGCTCTTTGCACCATCGCCGATCAGCGTCTGTAGCTGCTCGATGCACTGTTTCGGAGTTCCTGAGGCGGTCCAGGCCTCCACCATGGGAGGCGTAAAGATAGGGCCGTAGTATTCGTCCAGGAAGCGCTTGGACTCCTCCAGGGCGGCCTGGCGGTCCGGGTTGATGTTGATGTTGTAGTAGGCGATGTTGGGGAAGGTGGCCGGATCGCGACCCTCCTCCTTGAGGAGCTCGGTAATCTTGTCCCAGTTGTCGCCGAAGGACCTCGGATTGGTCTGGGCGCTCATCCAGCCGTCGGCCATGCGGGGCACCCGGCGCAGGGCACGGTCCAAGGCCGACTCCGAGAGCAGGCGTGTGGATGGGTTCGACGCGATCCAGATGGGGCATGGCTGCTGGACGGGCTTGGGGATGACGGTCACGTCCTCAAACGAGTGAAACGTCCCGGAGAAGCTCACATTCTCCTCGCTCCACAGGCGGCGGCAGATTTCGATATTCTCCTCCAGCCGCGCGGCCCGCTCACGGTCGGCGACATCCCAGAGCGCTCCCTCTCGTGCGCTGGCACCTCCCCCCACGATGCCGGTGCAGGCGGCAAGAAGCATTCTCCCTTCGGAGATCAGGTCCAGTGTTCCCCACTGGTAGGCGAAGATGATGGGGTCCCGGACCGGGAAGGATGCCATGCATCCGACGCCGAGGGCGACCCGCTTGGTGGCCGCTGCCAGGGCTCCCAGCAGGGAGATGGAGTCCGGCCGCGGCTTTGCAAGCAGGCTATCGCCGACCCAAACGGAATCGAACAGGTCTATGCTATCGGCCTCACTGGACATCGCCAGCATGTCAGACGCGGTGGTGATGCCAAAGAATACGCCACGCTGTGGAAGGGTCAGGCCAAACTTTGTTGGTACAATCACAATGCTCCTCTCTGTAAGTCCTCAATCCGACTAACGGGCCGACTAACGCGCGCCTACGGTCTGGAAGGCGGGAAGCACCTCTTTCACCAGCCGCTCTAGCTGACCCCTCTGGTCGTAGGAGGTGATCCTGATGGTGATCTCCTTGGCGCCGGCCTCCGCAAAGCTCTTGATCCTCTCGACGACCTCCTGGGGGCTGCCATGAGCGACCCATAGCTCGACCAACTCCTTGGGCCAGTCTCTGGAGTAGTAGTCATCCAGGAACTTCTTGGACTCGTTGAAGGCGGCCTCCTTGTCCTCGTTGATGTTGGCGTTGTAGTAGAGCGTGTTGTCGAAGCTCTCGGTATCCTTGCCCAGTTCCGCCCGGGCATCAAGGATGGTCTGCAATCGCTCCCCGAAGGTCTGCGGGGTGACCATGGTGGTCATCCAGCCGTCCGCCAGCCGAGCAACTCGCCTGGTGGCCTTCTGGATGACGCTGGTGTCACCGCCGACCGGGCGTGGGTTCGCCGCGATCCACAGGGCCGGGTGGGGTTTGGTCACGGGCCTGGGCTCGGAGATGACGTTAGAGAAGTTGACATACTGGCCCTCATAGCTGGCTTTCTCCTGAGTCCACAGAACCTTCAACGCCTCGATGTTCTCGATCATCCTGCGGACCCGCTGCCCGGTCGGCACGCCGAAGGCGTCCTGCTCCATCTCCCAGTCACCGCCACCACCGGCTCCACCCAGACAAGCGGCGAGGATCATCCGGTCTGGCCCGGCGATCATGTCAAGGGTGGCCCACTGGGCCGCTAAAATGAACGGGTTGCGGATAGGGAAGCTGGCCATGCAGCCCACGCCCAGACGGACTCGCTGGGTACGGGCCGCCAGAGCGCCCAGCAGCGCCACCGATTCCGGACGTCGTTTGGCCAGGATGCTGTCGCCCACCCAGAGGGACTGGAAGAGTCCGGTCTCCTCTGCGTCCACACCCATGGATATGATGTCCTGCATGCTCCCAACCCCAAGGATGACCATCCTGTTGGGAAGGGTCAGGCCGAATTTCACCGACGTTGCCATACTGTGCTCCTCTCTATCTTGTCCGTGCTTCAAACTCGGTCCGGGCTGCTTTAATCAGGTCAGGGTCCGCAAGCAGATCGCAGGCCGTCAAGGCCAACGTCTTGGCGACTCCCAATGCGTTGGCATGGCCAAGGTCAGATATGGCTGCTTCGGTCATCGCCTTGGAATGACCCGGAACGGGCTGTTCGCTCACGGCGAACGTCATAGCAAAGGAGGGTATGACCTGGCTGACGTTGCCGAAGTCCGTAGATGCTCCACTGCCTCTACGGCCCGGCAAGGGCTCATCGATGTGCATCTCCACCACATCAGCGTTGGAGCGCGCTGTACTGGCCAGGGCCGCGCTGGGGATTACGTTTTCATAGAGCGGGTAGTAGGGTTGAATCTCCAGGCGGGCTCCGGTGATCTGCGCGGCACCTTCAGCGACTTGCCGCACTTTCTCCACGATCACGTCCTTCAGGTAGTCGCGGTCACGGCAGCGCAGCATGAAGTTGGCGGCGGCAAACTCCGGCACCACGTTGGGCGCGGTCCCGCCATCGGTGATGATGCCGTGAATGCGCGTATCGTCGCGCAGGTGCTGGCGCAGGGCGTCGATGCCGGTGAACAGATGGATAACCGAATTGAGTGCGTTTATCCCCTCATGGGGCATGACCGCAGCGTGGGCCGCCTTTCCGTGGAACTCGTACCGATAGCCGACCATCGCCAGGCTCCAGCTCTCGTCCATGGGGATATCGGTAGCGATTACGGTACGGTTGGAGGAGGGGTGGGAAGAGAGGGCAATATCCACGTCTTTGAACACACCGGCCTCAAGAAGCCTGACCTTCCCACCACCACCCTCCTCGGCGGGCGTGCCTATGACCACCAAACGACCGGGAAGGGAGTCCAGCGCCGCCTTGGCCCCCAAGCCAGCGCCCAACGTGGAGATGGCGATGAGGTTGTGGCCACAGCCGTGCCCGATCTCCGGCAGTGCATCATACTCCACGAGGATAGCCACGGTGGGGCCGTCCCCCTTGCCGCCCTGGACGGTGCCGCGGAAGGCCGTCTCGACACCACCGACACCCCGCTCGACGGCGAAGCCGCTACGCTCCAGGGTATCTGAGAGCAGCTTCGCGGCGTGGTGCTCCTGGTAGTTCAGTTCGGGATGGGCGTGAATATCTGTACTGATGCGTATCAGCTCATCCCGACTGGCCTCTATAGCCTTGGACACGATCTGCTGGTAGGAACGGGGTGCCGCATTGCTCATCGGTGCTCCTTTCTGTTCAGGCCCTGGACGCCACGGGGTTCTGGACTTCACCCTTGCGCACCACGGCGTGGCCGCCAACAAAGGTATACTGTACGTTCCGCAGCGCCTGTAAATCTGTCAAGGGGTCCCCCTCCACTACAATGACATCTGCGACGCGACCTGGCGCCAAGTACCCCAGGTCATCTCTGCCCAGGGCAGAAGCGGCCTGGCGGGTGGCGGAACGGATGACCTGCAATGGAGTGAGCCCCGCCTGGAGGAAGTTATGCATCTCCCGGTGGAGCAGGATACCACCAAAGCTCAGGTCGGTGCCGGTCACCAGCAGCCCACCGGCCTTGTAGAAGATACCGCAGAACTCCCGATAGCGCTCGACGGCCCTGGCCTGAGCGGCAAACTCCTCCCGACCCCACTCCTGTGAAATGAAGCTGTTGTGCCGGTCGAACCCCTCCGCCAGTTCAGGTGGACCGTACTCGGCCCAGTCCCGGTCCGTTTTCAAGTCGGCGTCGCACAGTCCGGCCCACGCCTCAAAGGAGACGAGCTCGGGAGCAAGGAACATGCCGCGCTCCGCCATGAGATGAGCGATCTCCGTTGTGCGCCCCCAGTCGGCCTCCGCCCACATATGGGCCAGCATACCGAGGCGTCGGGATACCGAGTGGTGACCGAGTGTCCGCTCTGCCGGATAGGCGTCGCTCTCCGGGATACGCGAGGTGTTCTCCAAGCCGTCCATCTGCACGGCAGCAGCGACGCGGGCATCGACTTCCCATAACTGGCCGGTGACCGGAACGCCCAGCTCGTGGGCGGTCTCCACAATGGCCTCCAGAATGGGTCGCGTGATAGCGTGAGTCGCCAGGATGGCATCCACCTGCTCCGTCTCCACCAAGCGACGTATCAGCCTTCGGGCCTCGATGGGGCTATCGGCGGCGGCGCTTCCCGGCCAGGCGTGGGGCGTTGCGTCAACGCCTGGCCCAACGGAGAAGACCCGCGGGCCCGGGATCTCGTGACGCTCTATGCGGCCTCGTAGCTCCCGCAGCATTGGCTGGAAGCCGCCGGCGAAGCGGATGCTGGTGACGCCGTTCCTGACGTATAGGGCCATGTTGGCGTCCGTGGGAACGTGCACATGGACGTCAACGAGGCCTGGGAGGACGGTACAGCCCTCCGCAGGCACAACCTCGGCGTCCGGTGGTATCTCCACCGTATGCTTGGGACCCGCTGCGACAATGCGGTCACCGGCGATGGCAACCCGCCCGTCCGGGACGGGCGGGTTGCCGGTGCCATCGATGATAGTGGCACCGTCTATGATGATCTGCGTAGGTGAGCCAGACATAGCCAAGAGCCCTCCTCTCTCAGTTGCCCGGCGGCCTGGCTACCTGTTCTGGTAGTACCAGTCCTTCGCCGTCCGGATGGTCAGATAGCCGGTCTTCTTTTCCGGGATCACCAGGTCGTTGGCATAGGCCCAGTGCTCGTCCGGGATGCCCAGCCACAGGTTGGGCACGTCATTGGCCATGATGATCTGCAACTCAAAATAGAGTTTCTGGCGCTCACCCCGATCCAGGGTAGCTGTAGCCTGGCGGATGAGCTCCTTGCCCCTGATGCTGTCCCAACCACTCCGGTTCAGGCCGGGGGTGAAGTAGCCTCCCATGGGATACTCGGGGTCGGTGTACAGGCCGTACGGCAGGTTCAGACCAGCGATCACATGATTACGGGCGAGGTAGATGGGTCCCCAGAAGGAGCCAAAGTCCAGGGATTCGAGCTGGACATCTATGCCTGCCCGTTTCCACTGCTGCTGAAGGACGGGGCCGTAGGTAGCGATGCCGCAGCAGCCCTGGAAGGGAATGGAGAACTTCTCACCATCTTTTTGAAGGATGCCGTCTGAGCCCAATGTCCAGCCCACCTCAGCAAAGAGCTCCAGCGCTTTGGCAACGTCGTTGTCAAACAGTGGAGTGGCCGGATTGATAGCCCAGGCATGGGCCGGATGGATGGGACCGTTGACAAACGTGACATTTCCGCCCCACAGGCCGTCCCACAGCTCCTGACGATTGGTGGCATAGGAGATGGCCTGACGGATTCGGACGTCCTGGAACATGGGATTGCGAAGGTTGAACTCCACGTACTGGTTGGCCAACCCCACCACGGACCTGACCTGGTTGTTGGGGTCGCTCTGGATCTCCGCAACGTTGTCCTGTGGGAGCGAGGCGTAGAGACCCATTGCCTGAACCTCACCCACCTTCAACTGGCTGACCCTGGCGGCGGTCTGCGCGGGGGCGTTGCCGGTTGCCCGCAGGGTCAACCCATCAAGGTTCGGACGCCCCTCGTAGTAGTCGAGGTTGGCCTCCATCACGATACTCTCGTTGGCGGTCCAGGACTGTACTACAAAAGGACCGGTGCCGATAGTTCCGGTGCCTCTCGACGCTGGATGGGCGCTCATCTCGCTGACCGGCACGTCTCTCCATACATGCTCGGGAAGGATCATCTGGCCGGCGGAGATGGTCAGGAACGGGGCGTACACTTCGGTCATCTCCACCTGGACAGTGTGGTCGTCCAAGATGGTGATGCCGGTGATCTCAGTAGCAGTGCCCGCTTTGTACTCGGGAGCGCCCTTTACGCGATTGAAGAAGCCGCAGATCTGGGCTCCCGTCCTGTTGTCGGGATGACAGGTGGCCTCCCAACTGAACCTCACGTCATCGGCGGTGAACGGCTCACCATCGTGCCAGGTGACGTCATCTCTCAGGAAGAAGGTATAGGTCAGGCCGTTGTTGCTGATCTCCCATCGCTCTGCCAGGTCCGGCAGCGGCTCCATGTCGTCGCCCGGCCTGGTCAGGCCGTTGAAGAACAGCGGCACCGTGAAGATGGTGGTGGAGACCGGGTTCAGGATGGGGTTCAGGCTCTGTGGATGGTTCAGGCTCATCACCACCGTTCCGCCCACCTTGGAGGTGGGTTCAGGGGTGTCCGCAGCCGGCACCGTTGTCGATGTCGCATCATCGCCACCGCACGCTCCCAGAAAGAGCGCCGTGGCCACGATTCCCAGTATCAATCTACCTCTCAACATTGCATGCCTCCTTAGATTCTATCCAACTGGTTGCTATTGCAGGTTGTATGTCAGCTTCACATTGTCATAGTACGTCACCTCAGTCTGATTCGAGGGTCTACGACCCCGTAGAGAAAGTCGACGATCAGGTTGGCTGCTATGACGAGCACCGCGGAGAATAGTACGGTCGACATGACCACCGGATAGTCTCGCTGCAGAGCGGCCTGCACGGTTATGCGGCCGATGCCAGGGAGCTCAAAGATCCATTCCACGATCACCGTGCCCCCCAGCAGGAGCGGCGTCAAGATGCCCACCACACTCACCACGGGCACCAGGGCGTTTCGCACGACATGACGCATTAACACCGCACGCTCCGCAAGCCCCTTGGCATATGCTGTGCGAACGAAGTCCTCCGCCAGCGTGTCCTGAACCGCATCACGGGTGTACCTGGCCAGGATAGGAATCAGGGGGAAGGAGGTCACCACGGCGGGCAGGACCAGGTGAGGCATCATCTCAATGGGGTTGTAGCCCGTTGCGCCGTTGGGACGGATGCCGCTTGCGGGCAGCAAGCTCAACTCCACGGCGAACAGCCGTATCAGAAGTATCGCTAAGACGAAGGCCGGGAGCGATATGACGGTGACGATGCCGGCGCTGAGCACCCGGTCTATGAATGAGCCCGGCCGGCGACCGGCGGCCACGCCCAGAGGTAGGCCGACGAGCACCGCAACGACCATGCCAACAAACGCGACGGAAAAGGTCGTTGGCATGGCGTCGAGGATCATGGACATCGTGGATTCTTGGGTGCGGAAGGAGCGTAGCTCCCCCGTGAAGATCCCGGACATCATTTTCACGTACTGGACGGGCAACGGGTCATTCAAGCCTATGGATTCCCGGAGATCAACGAGCTGCTGGTCGGTGAGGAAGCTGGGGTCTGCAAGAATGGTGGCCGGGTCGCCGGGCGCTAGCTGCAGCACAACAAACACGAGAATCGAGGCGCCTATCCACAGCGGAATAGCCTGTAGAATACGACCTATCCAGTAGCTGGTCATACGGCTCGCCCCTTCCCCTGTCTTGGGTCGAGCAGGTCTCGCAGGCCCTCACCCATCAGATTGAATCCCAGGACAGTTATAAATATCGCAAGTCCCGGGAACAGGGTGAACCACCAGATCTGGCTTATAAATGGAACGCTGTCAGCGATCATGTTGCCCCAGCTTGGTTGCGGCTGCTGAATGCCCAGACCCAGGAAGCTGAGGCCCGCCTCCACCAGGATAAGAACCCCCACCCTGATTGTCGCGGACACGATAATGACCGAGGCGATGTTGGGCAGGATGTGACGCGCAATGATCCGCGTGTTGGTGGCTCCTATCGACTGAGCAGCGAGGATGTAGTCCCGCTGCTTAACTTTCAATACCTCGCCACGGATGATGCGAGCGCTAACCGCCCAGGAGGTGAGCCCGAGCATCAGGATAAGGACGGTCAAAGTACGGCCAAAGGTAGCGACCGCCAGGATGAGCAGGAAGAAGGCCGGGAACACCAGCACTAGCTCTGTGATACGCATGAGCACCGCGTCCACGACGCGTCCGAAGTAGCCGGACGTAGTGCCGACAAGCACGCCCACGGAAACGGCAATGGACATAGCCAACAGGCCGACAGCCAAGGACACCCGGCCCCCCCAGATAACCCTGCTGAGAATATCCCGCCCGAAGTTATCGGTGCCGAGCAAGTGGGATGCGGTGGGGCCTTGGAGCCGGCTAGACAGCACCTGCTCCTCGGCGGTATATGGCGATATCCAAGGCGCGGCCAGCGCGGAGCCGGTGGCCAGGATGATGATGGCCAAGCCGACAATGAGCCTGAGGTTCCAACGTCGGCGTGTGCTCAGCACCAGCCGAGGCGCGTCAGCAGTCTCTACTTCTGACGCGGAAGTGCGCCCTTGTATTTTGGCTATATCGTGTGCCATTGATAGTATCCCAAAAACAAAGCCCCTCACCTGAGAAGAACGTTGGTGAGGGGCTTAAACGGTACAGGAAGAGTAGCGCCCCTAAAGGGGGCGCATACAAGAGCAGGCCTGTTGTTCAGCTATCATTAAGCGCAGTGTAGTATCACCTGTGAACCTTGTCAAATAAAGAGGCTCTCCCCGTTCACAAGCCTGTGCGGAGTATTGGATATTTGACAACCGGGTTGTTGGAGATAGACTTAACCTGAGGCTATAGACGTGCCGTACGTTGAAAGCAGCGGCGTACAGATTCACTACGAGGTGGAAGGCAGCGGCCCTCCGGTTGTCTTTGAGCATGGCATCACCGATGCTCTGGATTCCTTCTATGAGGCCGGTTATGCCAAGGGACTCCAGGACAACTACCGGCTGGTCTTCATCGATGCCCGGGGGCACGGCAAGAGCGGCAGCCCTCACGACTCTGCTGCCTATCTGACCGAGCAGCGGGTTGCGGATGTCCTTGCGGTAATGGATGCCGCGGGGGTCGAGAAGGCGGTCTACTACGGCTTCTCCCTTGGAGGGATTACGGGGTTCACCCTGGCCCATCTGTACCCCGAGCGGCTCAACGGCGTCATCATCTGCGGAATGCACGCACGCTCCAGGCGCCTTGTGCGGGGGTTCATTGAGGAGCAGGCGCGCGCCTTTCGGGAGCTGGGCATCCGGGGAGTGCTGGAGGAGCGAGATCGCCAGCGCGGGCCGCTGTCGCCGGGACGTCGGGAGCGTTTCCTGGCTCTGGACCCCCTGGCGTTGGCGGCGGCCTGGGAGGCCGTGGGCGAGTGGGATGGTGTGGAGGAGGCGCTGCCCACAATGGCTACGCCCGCGCTGATCATCGTGGGGGACCAGGATACGGAGTACCGGGATACGGCTCCTGAGGACGCGAGCAGGATGCCGAACGCACGGTTCGTCTCGATGCCAGGCCTGGACCACGTGCAGAGCTTTGACCGGACCGATCTGGTCCTACCCCACATCGGGGAGTTCCTCAGCCAGGTGAGCTGAGGCCAGCGAGCGTCCTTTGATACCCATCTCCGACCCCGATCTCGTCCGCCGGCGGCGTCCCGTCGTCAACATCGGTCTCATGGCGCTGAACATCCTGGTGTTTCTGTATGAGTTCGCCATTATTGGAGACGATACCCGCTTCGTGTATACGTTTGGTCTCATCCCCGCGGAACTCACATCAGGAGAGGATCTCCCCTTTGTCTGTGCACTCGTGATCCCTGGCATCTCCGAGATCCCTAGAGTCCTTTGCCCCCCGGAGTTCCTAGTAGATAACATCAGCACGCCGGGGCCCACTTGGATCACCCTGTTCACCTCAATGTTCATACACGGGGGTCTTCTTCACATCGGCAGCAATATGCTGTACCTCTGGGTCTTCGGCGACAACGTGGAGGATACGTTGGGTCACATCCCCTACCTGATCTTCTACCTGGCCGCCGGGCTTGCGGCGGCGGGCGCACAGATCATGGTGGACACCCAGTCGCAGGTGCCGATGGTGGGCGCCAGCGGTGCGATAGCCGGAGTGCTTGGGGCGTACCTGGTGCTGCACCCACGCAGCCGTATCCGCACCCTGGTCATCTTCTATTTCATCATGGTGATACATATTCCCGCCGTTCTGCTACTGGGGTTCTGGTTTTTCCTGCAGTTTTTCAGCGGCCTGGGCTCTTTGGCGGCTGAGGGAGGAGGCGTGGCCTACTGGGCGCACATCGGCGGCTTCGCCATGGGTGTGGCCGTGATCGGGGGCTACTGGCTCCTCATTGGAAGACGCCATGGGGCTCAGCCACGCACCCGATGGCCGCCCTTCAAAGGCGACGGCGGATTTGGCTAGGCCCATTGCCTCGGCGCGCCGCTCTGCTAGAATAGTAGGTGCCTTCTTTGAAAGTGATACAGTCATGAGTATGAACTTTGAACAGGGAAGCCAGGAGCAGCCAAGGGGACACGCAATCCTCTACTACCGCTCGCCCTCGGCGGTCCTGGCATCGTACATTGTGGTGCTCCCCCTCATGGTGGACTTTTCCAAGTACATCCCTCCCTTCATGGCCACTCAGGTGAAGGACGCCGGGTTGGAGCAGTTCTCAGCCTTTGCAATGCCTCCGCTGCCGGAGAGGGTCGAGTCCTACGAGGTGCTCGAAGAGCTGGCCCGCGTCCGCGGCGACGATCTGATCTTCGGTGGGGATATTCCCAGTGAGGACTTTCTTGAGGCCGCCCAGCGGGTCAACGACGCCGTCCAGAGCTATGCTCAGCTCTACAGGAGCCGTGTTCAGGCCACTCAGGAGGGGGCTGCTACTGGGGAGCTAGAATCAGGTGCGCCAGGTTTGAGCGTGGGAGAGGTGGTCTATTCACTGATGAGCGATCGGGACAAGCTTGGCGAGCTAACCAAGCTTGTGGGGAAGCTCCGCTTCACCATAGAGGGAAACGACCCGCGGCAGATGGCGGAGGCGAAGCTGGAGATGCAGACGCTGGCGAAACACCTCCCTGACAGCTATCGCATGCCTCGCCTCATTGAGGTGGCGGAATCTTCCGTGGAACGCGGGCCACACCTTACCGAACTGTATCTGGAGCGGTGCTATAAGCTCTGTGACGAGGACTACCTGGGCCTCCAGAAGGTGGAGGAGGCCATCCGAGAAGCGGAGCTGCCGTCAGGACCGTCGCCAAAGCCAGGTGAGTAGCAACAAACCTGGCACGCCGTGGGAGCGTCAGGCTCTCTGGGGCCTTGGTCGTCTGGCCAGCAGCAGCATCGTAAAGGAGACCAGAATGCCTGCGACAGCGATGGTGAAGGCGGTGTTGTAGTCGCCATTGATGTCGTAAAGGAGGGCGGCGATGAGGGCGCCACTGGCGTTGCCCACAAGCTGAAACGCTATAGCGACGCCGCGAATGCTGCCCAGGTGCCCTCTGCCGAAGAAGTCGGCCCAGACAACGCTGAACAGCAGGGTTCTGGCCCCTATCGAGCCGCCGTACACGGCAACCGCCAGGTAGGCATCGGCGGCAGAACCGGCCCTGGCGATCAGGAATGCGCCCAAAGCAAGGGTAAGCAGGGCGGCGAGGAGCATCCGTTTTGCGCCGACGCGCCCGGCGACGGTTCCCACGACGAAGACCGCGACAAACTGAGACAGCGTGAACACGCTCACGGTGGAGGCGGCCACAGCGGTGGATATGCCAATGTCTGTAAAATGAGGCACCGTGTGGAAATTGATTCCGGTGGTGGCGATGCTGTTGACGCCGTTTACCAGGCACAGGAGCCAGAAGGTGACCGTGCGCGTCGCCTCCCGCAGGGTCAGGCTCACCTCGTCGGCTTCCGGAGGCTCTGAAGCCAGGGTACGGCTCCATACGCCCTCCTCATCGCCCACCTGAGTCTCCGAGCCGGAGAGGGTCCCTGCCCCATTCTCCACAGAGCCCCTGCCATCAGGAAGGAGGCCCATGTCCTCCGGGCTTCTGCGCAGCAGCAGCGCCGCGGGAATCAGCACCACGCTCCAGGTCAGGACACCGAGAAAGACCCACGCAGCCCGCCATCCGTAGGTGGTGATGATCTGCTGGATGACGGGGGCCAAGAGCATGCCTCCCACGTAGGCCCCGGCTATTGCTATCGCGATGGCGGTTGTCCTGCGCCGCACAAACCACTTGGACACCAGGGTGCTCAACATTCCGTTGTGGATGGCCGATTGGGCCATGGAACGGCCCACGGCGTAGACGATGTAGAACATCACCAACGCGCTGACCTGGGAGAGGCCGATGTAGGCGGCACCCAGGATGACACATGCTCCCACGAGGAGCCAACGGGGGCCATACCTGTCCAGCATGCGTCCCATTACGATGCCCAAGCCAACCGCGATGAGCGTTCCCGTGGTCACGGCACCGGTGGTCATAGCCCTGGTCCACCCGAACTCCTGGGACATGGGCTTCAGGAAGATGCCAAAGAAGTGCCCGTTGAATCCGACGCGGACCATGGTCACGGTGAACACCACCGCCACCATGTACCATCCGTAGTAAACGGGGCCCCGCGCCATACGCTCCACCATGGAGTCAGCGAAGCGGCCGGCGAGGAATCCGCCGGGCTCCTTGTGTTTGCTCATAGCTGCGGCATTCTAGCATACGACTATGGAGCTCAAGCAGGGCCCGTCCTCCGGCACCTACCTGGGGCTCCAGTGGGAGGAGCAGTAGAGCGACGTTGACGCTGGGTACGCCGTCGGCTACAGTCGGGGTCTGCAAGACTGGCCGACAGGTGAACATGGATAATCGCATCGTAGGCGTCGACGTGGGCGGAACCTTCACCGACTTCCTCTTTCTGGATGAGGGCCGCCTTTCAACGTACAAGGCCCCGTCAACCCCCGACGACCCATCGCGGGCGGTGATCGATGGGTTACGCGAGCTGGGCGTCCTGAACGAGGTGCCGGTGGTGCACGGCTCCACCGTGGCCACCAACGCACTGCTGGAGCGGCGCGGGGCGCGAACGGCGCTGATCACCACGCGGGGCTTCGAGGATATCCTGGAGATCGGACGCCAGGCCCGCCCTTCGCTGTACGACCTGCTCCAGGACAAGCCGTTACCTCTTGTGGAGCGTGACCTCTGCTTCGGTGCGCCGGAGCGGGTGGACCACCACGGCGATGTGGTGCTGCCCCTGGCCGCTGAGGAGGCCAAGGACATTGTCCGGCGTGTCCAGGAGGCCAACGTGGATGCGGTGGCGGTGAGCCTGTTGTTCTCTTTCCTGAACTCCGCTCATGAGGAGGTGCTGCGGGAGCTTCTGGAGTCTCTACCATCGAAGCCCTTCGTCTCCATATCCAGCCACGTCCTCCCCGAGTTCCGGGAGTATGAGCGCACGAGCACGGTGACGGTCAACGCCTACGTTGGCCCCGCCACCTTCCGGTACATGAGCCGGTTGGAGGCGCAGCTTGGCGGCCAGGGCCTGCGGGTCATGCAGTCCTCCGGGGGCAGCATTTCGGCGGCGCAGGCCTCCGAGCAGCCGGTGCGCACCATCCTCAGCGGTCCCGCCGGCGGCGTGGTCGGGGCCTTCTGGGCAGCGACTCAGGCAGGACATGACCAGATCATAACGCTGGACATGGGCGGCACATCCACCGACGTCTCGCTCTGCCCCGGCGGCATCCAGGAGACTACCGCGGCAGTGACCGGCGGCTTCCCGGTCAGCGTGCCGATGATCGACATTCATACCGTTGGCGCCGGCGGCGGCTCCATCGCCGCCGGCGATGCGGGAGGAGCGCTGCAGGTGGGGCCGCGCTCCGCCGGGGCGGACCCGGGCCCGGCCTGCTACGGCAAAGGAACGGAGGTCACCGTCACCGACGCCAACCTCCTGCTGGGCCGGCTGGTGCCCGCGCACTTTCTGGGCGGTCGGATGCCACTGGACGTGCAAAGCGCCGAGGATGCCGTTGCCGCCCTGGCCTCACGGCTGGAGTCGGACGTCACAGCGACCGCTCTGGGCGTGGTCCGGGTGGTCAACTCCAATATGGAGCGTGCCATCCGAGCGGTGTCTCTGGAGCGGGGGTTCGATCCGCGGGAGTTCACTCTGGTGGCTTTCGGCGGCGCGGGAGCCATGCACGCCTGCGAGCTGGCCCAGGAGCTGCGGATCCCTCGCGTCCTGGTGCCGGTGCATCCGGGCATCCTCTCCGCGCTGGGTGTGGCCACTGCCGACGTGGTGAAGGACTACAGCCACACCGTTATGCTCAAGGGGAATGCCCTCACCGCCGCCGCCGCGGACGGGGTGTTCCAGCCGCTAGAGGCCCACGCGGTGGAGGAGCTTGCCAGGGAGGGTTTCGTCCAGGAGGGGCTGGTATTGCATCGCCTGCTGGACGTGCGCTACGTGGGCCAGTCGTACGAGCTGACGGTGCCCTGCCCACCGACCGGTGATGCCGACTTCCAAAACGTAGTTTCGGCAGAATTTCACCAGGCCCACCAGCAGCGGTTCGGCTACAGCGACACGACCCAGCAGGTGGAGGTCATCAACGTGCGGCTGAAGGCGGTGGGCTCCGTGGACAGGCCCGCCATCGCCAAAGCTACAAAGGCCAAACCGGGTGAGGTATCGCCCATCGCCCACACGGAGACGGTTTTTGACCTTGGCAAGTATCCCCAAACGCCCGTCTACCAGCGGGAATCTCTGGCACCCGGCAGCCGGATCACGGGGCCGGCAATCGTGGTGCAGATGGACGCCACGACGGTGCTGCCGCCGGGCTGGGGCGCGACGGTAGACGGCTGGGGGAACCTGGTGGCGGAGCAGGTCTAACCGGCCCTAGGTTGACGAGGACGTGCCGTTTGTGATGGACTGTCCCAACGATGCCCGTTGACGCCGTAAGCCTTGAGGTATTCAAGAACCTGTTTATCTCCGTAGCGGAGGAGATGGGGGTGACGCTGACCCGCACCGCCTACTCGCCCAACATCAAAGAGCGGCGCGACTTCTCGTGCGCCCTCTTCGATGAGGAGGGCCGGATGGTGGCGCAGGCGGCCCATATCCCGGTCCACCTGGGCTCCATGCCCGCATCGGTCGAGGCCGCTCTTGCCCGCTTCCAGCTCGCCGCCGGGGATGTGGTCATCCTCAACGATCCGTACCTGGGCGGGACGCATCTGCCGGACATCACCCTGGTTGCGCCGGTGTTCGTAGAGGAGGGCGACGATTCCGTGCTGGCCGGCTTCGTGGCCAACCGCGGCCATCACGCCGACATCGGCGGAATGACCCCGGGCTCGCTTCCGCTGTCCACCGAGCTGTACCAGGAGGGGTTCATCATCCCGCCCCTCAAGCTGGCGGCCGCCGGCGTGCTGACCCAGGAGGTGGTGGAGCTGCTGTGCCGCAACTCCCGGACGCCCCATGAGCGCCGCGGCGACCTTTCGGCCCAGCTTGCCGCCATCCGCACCGGGGAGCTTCGCCTCCAGGAGATCGTGGCCAGGTACGGGCTGTCCACAGCGCGGGAGCACATGGAGGCTCTGATGGACTACTCGGAGCGGCTGATGCGCGCCTCCATCGAAGCCATCCCCGATGGAACGTACAGCTTCCGCGA
>JAPUKM010000070.1 GCA_027295645.1 Chloroflexota bacterium
CTTCTCAAAGAGGACCGTCTCCTTCGACGAGATCACATCGGGGGGGCCTCCCCGCGATGGTATCCCACCCATCTACGACCCTGTGTTTGTGGGCATAGACCGGGCAAACGAGTGGATGATAGATCTGGAGGCGGTGATCGTCGTCCAGATCGGCGACGACGTTCGGGCGTATTCTCAGGACAGCCTTGTGTCCCACGAGGTGGTGGACGACGTCGTTGGCGGGCGGCCTATCGCGGTCACGTGGTGTCCGCTGTGTAACACGGCCCTGGCGTTTGACAGGGAAGTCGATGGCCAGGTACTTACCTTTGGGGTCTCAGGGCTTCTGCGCCAGAGCAACTTGATCATGTGGGACCACGAGACTGAGTCATGGTGGCAGCAGGGTACGGGTGAGGCCATCGTGGGCTCCATGGCCGGCATGAAGCTGGAATTCATACCGGCACAGGTGGTGACCTGGCGCGACTTCAAGGCGGCCTTCCCGGACGGGATCGTGCTCGCGATAGACACCGCGAGCCACGGCTTCAACCCGTACGTAAGATACGACAGCGGCCTGCCCTACCTCTACTCCGGCGCCACGGAGGTCGATTCTCGCCTGCCCGTTATGGAGCGGGTGGTGGGCGTCAGTGTAGGAGAGGATGTGCGGGCCTATCCGTTCACGGAGCTCGCCAAGGACCGGGTGGTCCAGGAGACGGTGGGGGGGCAGCGCCTGGTGCTCTTCTACGAACCCAGGGGCCTTTCCAATCTAGACTCATTCAAGCTGGAGGAGGCGCGGAACGTGGGCACGTCCTCAGTATTCGTACCCCAGGTGGACGACATGGAGCTCACCTTTGAGTTCAAGGATAACGGCTTCGAGGACAGGGAGACGGGCAGCCGATGGAACATGCTGGGACAGGCGATAAGCGGCCCCCTTGAGGGGAAGGCCATGCCCCCGTTCTTCAACAACCAGGCTCTCTGGTTCTACATGGCGGCCACCCAGGAGGGCATCACCATCTACAAGAGCGAGAGTTCCGAATAACGCCTGACTTCCCAGTACGCTTTAACAAAGAGAGCGCCCCTCTTCCTGAGGGGCGCTCTTTGTTATCGATCGGCAGAGGGTGAACGCTAGGCCACCTTGTACGTATCGAGGATCTGCTCCACGCTCCTGACCTTGATGCCCTCCTCAACCTCCTGCAATTTCTGATCAAAGGAGGGACGGCTGGTGTCCTGGTAGACGATGCCAAGGGGCAGTCCGGGAGAGCCAACCAGTTTGCGGGCCGCCGCAATGTCGGCAGGATCGTGGTCTTCAGGCACATCGTAGATGAGCGGCTCGATACCCTTCTTGACACTGCCCTTCAGGACTTCGTAGTTGTCGTTGTAGGTGGTGCAGGGCGACTGGACATGCACCATGGCGAATCCGGGGTGCTCCATACCGGCGGTGATCAGCTTGGCCAGGTCCTTGGGCTTGCTGGAGAAGCCGGAGGCCACGAAGCTGACGCCGATGGTCAGGTAGAGGTCCAGAGGACTGAGGGCCTGCTCTACTTTACCGTAGGGTGTTGAGCTGGTGATCATCCCCATTTCAGAGGTCGGTGAGCTCTGGCCCTTGGTGAGACCGTAGACGCCGTTGTCCATGATGACGGCGCAGACGTTCAGGTTCCTGGCGGCCTGTGGAGCGATGTGCTCGGCTCCAATGCTCAGGAAGTCTCCGTCTCCGGCCACAATGATCACGTTGAGCTCAGGGTTGCCCATCTTGACGCCCAGGGCAATGGGTAGAGTTCTGCCGTGGATGCCGTGAAAGCCATAGGGCTGTGGGCCCTCCAGAAGATGCACCAGGTTTCCCGAGCAGCCGATGCCCGCTACGACCACATTGTTGGCCATGGGGATCTCCATGCGGGTCATCCGGTCCTCTATGGCAAACTCCAACGCGCGGCGGACACCGAAATCGCCACAGCCCGGGCACCACTTGAAATCGTACTCAGGATTGGTCGCGCTCATACTGTAACCACCTTCTTCTCGCGAGATTCCACCCGCTTGGTGATCTCGCTGACCAGGTCCCTTACCTTGAAGGGTAGCCCGGTGTACTGCGTTATGGCCTCCGCACGGACGCTGTGGGAACGCAGGTAGCTGGCGAATTGGCCCTGATAGTTCAACTCAGGCACAATGACCAGCCCCTTCTGCCGGAGCTCCTCCAGGAGTTCTGGAGGCAGCGGGTTCAGGTATATGGTGTAGTACCAGGTCACGGGAACACCCTGCTCTACAAGGCGCTCGTAGGCCTCCAGCGCCGGGCCCTTGGTGGCACCCCACGGCATAACGGCAATGGAGTGCTCGGGGTTCCGGCTCTCGTATGTACCGTCCTCAAGGAGTTTCAGTTTGCCGAAGCGGCGCTCCGTCATCTGGATGTGACGGCTTGGCAGGTGGGTGGTATCGCCGAAGCCGTCGTGCTCGCTGCCGTTGGCCACATACGCTCCCGGTCCACCGGGCACGGGCATGGGGGACAGCTCAAAACCCTCGTATCGTTGGTAGCCGTTGTCGCCCTGGTAGACCTTGCGGCGCTCTACCACTATCTTCGAGAGGTCAGGCTTGGGAATGTTCTGACTCCGCTCGGCCAGGGCCATCTCGCTGAGCAGGACCACCGGGCCCTGATACCGCTCGGCCCAGTTGAGGGCGGCGATGGCGCCGTAGAAACTCTCCTCAACGGTGCCGGGAGCAATGATGGGCATAATGGAGTCGCCGTGGGCGGGGTGAAGCGCGGACTGGAAGTCGGACTGCTCGGTCTTGGTGGGCAGGCCCGTGGCCGGCCCGCCGCGCTGGACGCTGACAATGAGGGCGGGGATCTCAGCCATCCATGCCAGGCCTATGCCCTCGCTCATCAGAGAGAAGCCTGGGCCGGAGGTTGCGGTCATAGCCTTCTTGCCGGCGAAACCGGCCCCCAGCACCCCGGCTATTGACTCGATCTCGGAACTGGCCTGGTAGGCGAATTTTCCGGGCCCCACCAGATTTCGCTCCATAAAGGTGAGTACCGGGGTGGCCGGCGAGATGGGATAGCCGATGTAGAAATCCAGGCCCGCCGCCAGGGCTCCCAGGGAGATGGCGTCAGTTCCTTTGATCAGGACCTGCTCCCCCTCCGGCCTCCGGGGCTCCACCAGCTCGCCCAGAGAGAAACCGCTCTCGGCGGCCTTCTCGTGCCCAATGGAGAGGGCCTGGATATTGGCCTTGATGATCTCGTCGTCGCCCGCGCGGCCCCGCGTGAACCGTGCTGTCACGAACTGCTCCAGATACTCCAGGGGCATGTTCACAAGATAGGCGAGTGCGCCGATGATGACCATGTTGGCGGCCCGAGCGTTTCCGGTGGACTTGGCCAGCTCATCAAATGGCATGCCCAGGGTGGGGCCATCATGCTCCAGCGTGAACTCCCCGGAGTCGAAGATAACCACTCCGCCCTCGGCAACCTGATCGTAGTGGTCGTTGTACGCCTCCTGGTTAAAGACCACCAGGACATCCAGGGAATCGCCGGAGCTGAGTACGGGTCGGTCTGATATTCGGGTCTGGGTCCAGGTGGGCCCTCCCAATATCTGCGAAGGAAACGTTGCGAAGGTCTGGACGTGGTACCCCACCTGTGCAGCG
>JAPUKM010000071.1 GCA_027295645.1 Chloroflexota bacterium
CACCCGTATTTTCATACATGCTAGGCACCTGGCTAATATTTGTCAACAGATAATATTTGATATGCGGTATCGCAACGGTGTTGGTTCTTGGGTCGACCGGGTGGTCCTGCCATCTCCCTCCGAAGACTTATGCTAACGACCATACCCATGAGCTACCCAGAGTACCTCAACACTCCAGGTAGGGAACAGGAGAATGGGTCTTGATTATCGATTTTAGTTTCCGGCCGCCCTACAGGTCCCTGGGAGAGATGGAGGTCTACAAGCGGCGACCAGAGGACACTTTCGCGGTGAAAATCGGTATGACTCCTTCACCAGCGGCGACGCAGAACTCCATGGACCTCCTACTCAAGGAGATGGAGGAAGCCGAGATTGTCCATGGAGTATGCCACGGCCGCGCCAGGGACGGGACCAAAACTCAGGATCTTCTGGACATCATGAAGGAGTACCCGGGCAAGTTCACCAGCTTCGCCGGCAGCGACCTAACCGACATGCGCCAGGCTGTTGAAACGACCAAGCATTGCCTCGACAACCTAGGGTTCATCGGTATCATGCTGGAGCCGGGAATGAGGATGCCCCCATCTATCCTGATGACGCCAAGATACATCCCATCTACGAGGTATGCCGGGAGCGGGCGCCCACGTGCTGTTCACCCTCAGCGCTCTGGTCGGCTCAGACATCTCTCACAGCCACCCAGTCCATTTGGACCGCGTGGCCGCCGACTTCCCTGAGGTCAGCCTGATCGTACGCCATGCTTGCTGGCCCTGGGTTACCCAAGCCTGCGGTGTGGGCGTCCGGCGTCCAAACGTATACCTTATTCCCGATGCCTACGGCGTGAGCATGCCCGGCTATCAACAATGGGTGGAAGCAGCCAACACCTATTTGGCCGACCGCCTGCTCTTCGGCACGGCCTTCCCCATCGTTCCCCTGAAACCGATGGTGGAAGCTTTCCGCAGACCGGCCTGGCGTGACGGGGTGCGGGAAAAAGTGGAATACAAAAACGCCCAAACCTTATTGCGCCTGCCCCAGTAGCAGCTAGGGTTAACGCACAGCCCCGAAAGAAGGGGCAAGATGGCTGATCCTGATGGAAGTCCGCGACCGCGTGGCCTATCTGACTCTCAACCGGCCCGAGAAGCTCAACGCCATCAACCACGAGATGCTGTTCGATCTCTTCGAGACCTTCTACGAGGTGAGGGAAAACCCGGACATCTGGCTGGCGGTTGTAACGGGGGCTGGGCAAGCCTTCTCCACGGGACATGACCTGGTTATGGGCCGGGAGGAGCCAAGAAGACCAGACGAGGTTCCCAACGACTTCTAGGTTTTCGTTAGCCAGATCTGGAAACCGATGATCGCCGCGGTCAACGGGTACTGCTTGGCCCAGGGAGGTGGCCTGGCTCTCCTTAGCGACATCCGGATTGCCTCGGAGCAAGCCCAGTTCGGTTGGCCCCAGGTCAAACGCGGCATCGCCTCTCTCAGTGGCCCCACCATACTGGCCCACCGAGTCCCCTTGGGCGATGCCTTCAAATTTCTTTTCACCGGAGAATTCTGCGACGCCCAGGAAGCCTACCGGTTGGGTCTAGTTCAGGAATTCGTGCCTCCACGCAAGCTGATGGAACGGGCCGAAGAGCTGGCCCGCATGTTGACTGTTCCATAGTGGAGGCCAACACCGACCTTCTGGATAACTGGGGCGTGAACGCCGTGTTGGGGGGAAGCAACACAGGACCGGGATGCGCCATCACGGGGGCTATCCAGCCCAGATCTATCCTTGCCGGGACGGCTACGTGGTGTTGGGGACGGAACCCGCCGGGTGGGATGCTTTCGTGGATCTGGTGGGGGACGAAACCCTCCGCAACCCGGACTTTGCTGGTCTGGACCGCCGTAACTGCCGCCAAGAGGTCGACTAGATCATCGTCTACTGGCTCCGGGACAAGGAAAAAATGGATGTGTACCAGGCGGCCCAAGCCAAGCGAGTGGCTTCCGGCTATCTAATGACTCCGGAGGAGATGATCAACTCTCCCCAGTTGCAGGCGCGAAACTATTTCCAAATAGTGGAACACTCCAGCACCGGTCCAACTCTGTATCCCGGGGCTCCTTGGCGTCTATCCCTGCCAAGGAGAAGACCGCTGGATCAGCATAGCCGTGACCAATGGCGGGGAGTGGGCGGCCCTTTGTAGCGTCCTGGACCGCCCTGACCTGGTTTCGGAACCCCGTTTCCAGTGCAACGCTGGCCGCCATCTGCACCAGGATTCCATCGACCCCATAATAGAAGAGTGGACCCTCCAGCATGAGCGTTATCAGGCCATGGCCTTCCTACAGGCCGCCGGCGTCCCCGCTGGAGCCGTGCTGGACCAAGACGAGGCACTCAGCAGTCCACAGGCAAAGAGCCGTGGATTTCTCACCACATTGACTCGCCCTGACGGCAAGCAACAACCATATATCAACATGCGCGTTCAATTTTCCCGGACGCCCGCGGGTGTCCGGGGCCAGGGTCCGTTACTTGGGGAGCACAATAGCTACGTCCTGGGGAACTCCTCGGTTTGTCACGCGAAGAGCAAGAACGGCTTGAAACCAGCGGTGTGACTGCTACCCTCTCTACGGACCTTTCGGGCAGATAATCGTAGGCTCCTGTTCTGGGCGGAGTTCACGCCAAGCATAGCATCTCTTGACACTATATCAGCCGTTGGCGACAATGGTTTATCACTCAGGGTAACCATTGCGATTACAGTTACAATTTACGCTTCGATGGAACTTTAACCAGTCTGGTTGGAAGGAGAATGCCATGGGTAGTCAAGAAATAGCCCTGATGGCGCACCTGATGCGCCGTGCCGGATTCGGCGCGACGCGTGAGGAATTGGAAGCCAGGGTGGCGAAGGGGTATGAGGCGACGGTGGAGGAGCTGCTGCACCCAGAGGACAAACCCGTTGACAAGTACGAGTTTCTGCGCTACCACCCCTCATACTTAAGGACCATCACGTTGCCCGGCAAGGGTAGCGCCAATTGGCTCCACACCATGATCACCACCCGGCGTCCCCTTGAAGAGAAGATGGTCCTCTTCTGGCACCACAT
>JAPUKM010000072.1 GCA_027295645.1 Chloroflexota bacterium
GATGAGGCCCGGGTCGATGGTCACCACGCGACCCTCCTTGACGGCGGATACGTCCTGTAGGGCCGGATGGCTCAGGATTGCCGGTGGCCTGTCCGGGAACGTAGTGATGATCACCTGCGGGTCTCTCTCCACGATGGTCTCGATGCTTAGCTGGCCATACCCCGAAACGTCATGCGCGATATTCTGAGCCTTTAGCAGCGAGTAGACCTGCCCGACGATCGTATCGGGGCCGGGCGTGAAGAAATCGGAAGAGTCGTGGAACACCCGTGGCCCCTCCTCCAACGATGCCAGACGGCCCAGCAGCTCCTGCACCCTCATCTCGAACCTCTCCGCCACCACCTCTGCCTCTTCTATGCTGCCCGTTATCCGTCCCCAGGTGCGTATCCGTTCGGGGATCCCCTCCACGCTGGCTGGCTCGTCCATATACAGCACCTTCAGCCCTAGCCGCTCCAGCTCGGGAACGGCGCTGCTGAACCAGATGCTCACCAGGTCCGGCTGCGCCTCCACAATCCTTTCGGTATTTGGCTGGAAGTAGTCGCCCAGCTTCGGTACGCTCTCCACCTCCGGAGGGTAGGTGACGAAGTCGTGGGTCCCCACAATACGTTCCTCCTCACCTATTGCGTACAGGATCTCCACCGTTATCGCATCGTACGCCACAATGCGCGTGGGAGGCTCGTCGAACGTCACCACCGCTCCGTTCGTGTCAACCACCGTCAGCGGGAAGAGGGCAGGGGTGGGCGTCGGCGCGGGGGTTGATGTGGACGACTCTCCACAGGCGATGCCCGCAATCAGCAGGAAACAGAGCGCGAGGAGTATCGGCCACCTGTGCGCGATTGTCAGTCTTGTGCGTAGTCCTAGCCGTGTCATTTCAAGACCTCCCTTATAGAGACCAATAAAAAAAGCCCGACACTCACGGTCAGGCTTAAGTCAGGCACGACTCACACCCCGTCCGCGAAGTGTACCGAGTCAAACCCGAGGCAGGTCTCCTGACTTGTGGCTATATAACGGACTTCCCGGTCTTCCCAGCTCCGGTGGGGAGCCAGTGATTTCGCTCTACCGAGTCGAGAAAGTCCTTACCAGTTACAGTGGCGGGGCCGTGCCGGATTCACACCGGCTTCCCTTTTCAGCTTGTTAAAGCCACCTCGAGCACTATTCAGTTGTTTCTTGCAGCGCCAAATATACCGATTGCTGTGGCCGCAGTCAACCCCAAAAAGGGAAGCGGCCCGCGGGGGAGAGCGGGCCGCTAGTGGGCGTCCCGATGGCGACGGGACAACCCAAGGAGGAGGGGGATCGGCGGACGATTTGCTCGTCCTCACTGGCCTCGGACGGGGGATCCGAGGTGACCCCCATGGATATTTGGACGCCCCAGCAACAATTGGAATAAAAGATCACGCCGGAGCCGTCCTGCAAGATGCCTCGACGTTACGTCGGGGCATCCGGTGCTAGAGCAAACGTAACGTTTGGACTCTTCCACGCCTCCATTTCCTGTAACGTTCCGTTGGGGCGCCATCTGTAGATGGCGCGGTCAACGTCGATGAAAAACCTCTGGCCCGTGAGGGAGGTCCCCCCTTCGTCGTGGAACAGGCAGAACTCGAAGTGGCGCAGGTTGCGAAGAAGCGCCTCCGGAGTGAGAAACCCGCCATTGACGATCACTATGGGAGGACAGTTGAACGGAATGGTCTGGGATCTCAGAAGATACTCATTGGTGGTGACCACCGCGCGACCCTCCTTGAGGGCCTCCTTGAGTACATCTCTCCCGCACTCCGACAGATGCATGGTGTCCGGGGTCTCTTCCGAGACCTGCGGCAGGTCCTGGTCTATCAGCCAACGAATCGGCTCCTGGATCATGGCGCCTCCCTTGTTGTAGCCCGGTCCCCTTCGTTTCAGCCGGTCCTATCAGAGCCGCCCCCTCCGCACCACCGCTCGTTTGTGCTTCTCTGCCTTCCTACCGTTCTCCCCTTATCACCCTAGCCCGCCTCCGGGGCATTACCTCTATCGCTAAGTTGAATCATGCGCCAGTAGGCCTCGTGGGACTGCCTTTGCTTCCCTTGAGCCAGATCAAGCAGTTCGAACCGCTCCTCAATAGGAAGATCGGAAGACAGGTGCTGTGGCTGCTCTCCTGCCGGCCCCTCATACCGTTTTCCTGATAAAGCCATATCCTCTAGGGCCTTGGCCTCCTGCGCGCAGTGCAGCCACGTCTTCTCGAACTCTTCAATCGTGCTCATATCGTAGCTATTCCTACCCTCCGCACTGGTTCCAGGCACACGCCTGGCACACCTGGCACCCTTCCTGAAAGACGGTCTCCGTCCCGCACTCAGGGCACGCCGGCCTACTGGCGCCTCCGTTCCCGTTTCCGACGGAGCGCATGGCCAGTCCAAGCTGCTCCCCGTAGCTCTCCTTGAGGTCCATCTCCGTGGCCGCCTCTCCCATGACGTTCCGCTTCAGCGCCAGGGCCATCGCGTCCGGTGCCGAGCGCACCTGCACCCCCTGGTCCCATACCGGGTGGCAGGTGATCCCCTGGAGCTGTTCTACAATCTGGTCCGTCCGTATGCCTGAGCGCAGCGCCAGAGAGACCAGGCGGCTGATGGCCTCCAGGCTGGCGGAATCGCAGCTGCCGGCCTTACCCAGAGTGGTGAACACCTCAAACGGGCGGTTCTCTTCGTCGAAGTTGACCGTGACGTACGTATTGCCGTGGCCCGTGCGGATCCGCTCGGTAATCCCGCGCATCTGCAGCGGGCGGCCTCGCGGCACCGGCAGCACGCCCTCCGCTGTTTTCGGAGCCTCCTCTCGGCTCTGCCCCACCTCCAGCACCTGGGCCGACTTGGAGCCGTCCCGATAGATAGTGATGCCCTTGCACTTGCCCCTGTACGACATCCAGTAGGCGTTCTCCACCTCCGTGGCGGTGGCGGAGTTGGCCATATTGATAGTCTTGCTCACCGCAAGGTCGGTATGCTTCTGGAACACCGCCTGCATCTTGACGTGTGCGTCCGCCTTGATCTCATTGGCCACCTTGAACAGCGCCTTCACATCCTCCGGGACCTGCTCCAGGTGCTGGCAGGAGCCCGTCTTCGCCACCTCGTCCATCATCTCCTCGGAGTAGAAGCCCCGCTCGCGGGCGATGCGCTCGAAGTCCCTGTTCACCTCGCGGAGTTGCTTGCCGTCCAGCACGTTCTTGACGAAGGCCAGCGCGAAGATCGGCTCGATGCCGCTGGATGCGGCCGCAATGGCGCTGATGGTGCCGGTGGGCGCAATGCAGGTCCGCGTGGCGTTCCTGATGGGCAGATCCTCGCGGCAGGCGGGGTAGGGGCCCCGCTCCTTGGCAAGCTCCAGCGACACCTCTCGCGCCACACGGTTGATGGTGCCCATCACGCGGTCGGCAAGCTCCAGCGCCTCCACCGACTCGTACGGAATGCCAAGCTGGATGATGGCATCGTGCCAGCCCATCACTCCCAGGCCGGTCTTGCGGGTGGCCGCCACCGCCTCCTGCACCTCTATGGCGGGAAACTTGTTCACCGTCACCACATCGTCCAGGAACCGTGCCCCCTTGCGCGTCATCTCCTCCAGGCCGGCGAAGTCGAAATGGCCGTCGACGACGAACTTGCCCAGGTCAATGGACGCCAGGTTGCACGCCTCGTGGGCCAGCAGGGGCACCTCACCGCACGGGTTGGTGCTGTCCAGGTTGCCCAGATGGGGCGTTGGGTTGGTGCGGTTGGACTCGTCGATGAAGTAGAGGCCGGGGTCTCCCGTCTTCCACGCCGACTGCACGATCTCGTCCCAGATCCGGCGAGCGGGCAGCGTCTCCACCACATCGCCGCTGCTGGGCTCGATGAGCTGCCATTCCCTGTCGTTCTCCACCGCCTCCATGAAGGCGTCGGTGACCGCGATGGAGATATTGAAGTTCTGGGCCGTGACGTCATCGTCCTTCATATGGATGAAGTCCAGAATCTCCGGGTGGGAGACGTGCAGTATCCCCATGTTGGCGCCGTGGCGCTTGCCCCCCTGGGTGATCATGTCGGAGAGGGAGCTCATCATCTTGAGCACGGCAACGGCCCCGCAGGCCCTGCCTTGCGTGCTAGAGATGGCGCTTCCGACCGGGCGCAGCTTGCTGAAGGCGTAGCCGATACCTCCACCGTACTTCTGTATCATCGCAGACGTGGTGGCCGCCTGCATGATGCTCTCCATGGTGTCCTCCACCGGGATCACAAAGCAGGCGGACAGAGTACCCTTGCCGGTACCCGCGTTGAACAGGGTAGGGGAGTTGGGCATGAACTTGGTGGAGGCCATCATCTCGTAGAAGGTCTCCTCCCAGGCCGCCCGCTCCTCGGGGGGCTCCGCCTCCGCCACCGCGCGGGCCACCCGGCGGAACAGCCTCTCCGGCGTCTCATCTCCCAGCAGGTAGCGTGCCTGTAGGACGGTGAGCGCATTTTCGGTCAGGTTTAGTGTGGTCATAGTAGGTCCTTAGTTTGGTCTCTCACGGGGCCTAGTCTTATCAGGACTTGGCTCTCATCTTCTAGGTGTTCTCTTACCGATGCCGGCGATTTTCAGCGCTGCCTTTCTCTTTCAAAAACATCAGCCGGAAGGCTTATAGTGACAGATTTCCCGTGGCCTTCTCCTCCACCTGCCACCGTCGCTGCCAGTAGACCCGCCACGCCTCCGCTGCGGCCTCGCGCGCCTTCGCCACCGCCGGACGGCTCACGGCTGCCCTGCCGGCAAGCCGGTTGGCCTGCTCCTCTCTCTGACGCCACGCCGCGTAGGCCTCCTGGACCGCGTCTATCATCTCTTACCTCTTACCTGCCCTCGTTCTGCTGTTTCCTTGGCCTTCCCCGTCTCCGCCGTGTCTGCGGCTGCGGTATGCCGGAATCTATGGCGAACAGCGTCGGCTGGTTCTCCGGCGGCTGCCGCGCCGCCGCCTCACGTGCCGCCAGCAGCGAGTCCACCTCCTCGCGGAAGGTCTCGATGTCGGCGAAGTCCCGATACACGCTGGCGAACCGTATATATGCCACCCGGTCCAGCGTCTTCAGGTGCTGGACCACCATCTCTCCAATAGTTGCGGAGAGTATCTCCGCCTTGCCTAGGCCCTGTAGCGTGCTCTCTATCTCCGCCACCACCTTGTCGATGGCTCCCGTGGCCAGTGGGCGCTTGGCGCAAGCCAGTCGGATGCTGTGCAACAGCTTGCTCGGATTGAACTCTTCTCTCCGTCCGTCCCGCTTCGCCACCAGCAGGGCAGTAGTCTGCACCCGCTCGTACGTGGTGAAGCGCAGGCCACACTGCAAGCACTCCCGCCGACGCCGGATGCCGTCGGCCGCCTCCCGGGAGTCGATGACCCGAGAATCGTTGTGGCCGCAATATGGGCAGTGCATTCAAAATAACCACTATGTGTTGTATCTTAAGACTGGCCTAACACCATATCTTGGTGGAGAGTAGGGTGATTCTCCCATCTCCCACACACTTTGTCAAGGGGTCGGCGGCATCATGTTCTGGTTGTATGGGGTGGGCCCGCACGATGTTGAGGTGGATGCTCTACGAGCGGTGTGATGGAGGGGTGGTGGGACAAAAAGGTGCCCGGGGGCGAAAAGCCCCCGGGCTATCGAAAGGCTGCCCCGGGGAGGGAGGTCGGGGCAACCTGTAGCGTTCTCCGGCTACTCTATGTGTGCTGAGGATGAGAGGTATATATGAGGATGTTGTGCGAAGGTGAGTGCCGGAGAAAGTTAATAGCTTAGAAACCGTTGACCGAGGCCCGCCTCCTCAACGTGGGATGTCGCCGGAGAAAGGGCGGTATGTCAAGGTCATCCTCGTTCTCCAACGTCTCCAGGTCCAGCTGCGAATAGATCAGCTCATGCTCTGGAATCATGTTCTCGGCGGCGGGAAAGCCTGTGGCGATGATGGTGACCTGCACCTCGTCGTCCAGCTTCGGGTCCTTGACTATGCCGAAGATAATGTTGGCATTGGGGTCAACCGCCTGTTCAATGACAGCGGCTGCTGCGTGGACCTCGTGCAGGGTCAGGTCCGCGCCGCCGGTTATGTTGTACAGCACTCCCTTGGCGCCGTCGATGGAGACGTCAAGAATCGGACTGTCGATGGCCGCCTTGGCCGCCTCGACCGCTCGGTTCTCCCCGTGAGCGGAGCCGATCGCCATCCATGCCGGCCCGGCGCCACTCATGATCGCCTTTACATCGGCAAAGTCCAGGTTGATCTCTCCGGAGATCGTGACCAGCTCGGCGATGGCCTGCACCCCTTGGCGCAGCACATCGTCTGCCAGCTTGAACGCATCCTCGGCGGTCACGTCCTCCTCGCACAGGGCCATCAGCCGCTCGTTGGGGATGACGATCAGAGAGTCCACATGCTCTCGAAGCTTTTGGATTCCGTCTTCCGCCTGCTTTCGCCGCTTGTGCCCCTCAAAGAGAAAGGGCTTCGTTACAACACCAATGGTCAGAGCGCCGGTCTCTTTGGCGATCTCCGCCACCACCGGGCACGCTCCAGTGCCGGTGCCGCCACCCATGCCGGCGGCGATGAACACCATGTCCGAGCTTCGGAGAGCCTCGTACAGGTCTTCACGGTTCTCCTCCGCAGCGTCCTTACCCAGCTCCGGATCGCCGCCCACGCCCAGGCCGCGAGTCAGCTTGTCGCCGATGCGGATCTTCAGCGGAATATCCGAACGCACCAGGTGCTGCGCATCGGTGTTCACCGCAACGTACTCAATACCCGGGTGCCGCTCGTGATACATCCGCGCTACGGCGTTGCAGCCTCCACCGCCCACGCCGATGACCTTGACCGTGGCGACACCGTTGAGGTCAGGCCCCTGCTCCACATCGGGAGTATGCTCTTCCATAAACATCGAACCCTCCTTCTCTAATCCTTCGTACCAATGAACTTTGAAAGCCATCGCAGCCAGTGGCGGCCCTTTTTGAAGGACTCGTTTCGCCGTTGGCGGCCGTAGGACTCCTGCTCCACGGGATGTCGGATCCCCCACAGCAGAATGCCTACACTGGTTGAATAGGTGGGGCTCTGCAGGTCCTCGGGGAGTCCCAGCAGGCCCGTTGGGGCTGCAATGCGCATGGGGCCGGGGATGAACTCCCCGGCCAGCTCAAGCCAGCCCGGCAGGTTGGAGGCACCGCCCGTGAACACAACGCCCGCTGGTGGCATCGCATCCAGACCGGCCTCCCGCACCTTCAGCAAGATCAATCGAAGGAGCTCTGACGCTCGATCGGACAGCGTCCCGCACAGCTCCCGTCTGCGGATACGGTAGGGCATGCCCTCATCGTATCCCTCCACCTCCACCCACTCCTCCGCATCCACTTCATCCGGAAGCGCATGGCCTCCCTGAAGCTTGGCATCTTCAGCAATGTGGTAGGGAATCCCGTACGCTATGACCAGGTCGTTGGTGAACTGGAATCCGCCCACCGGCAACACAGACGTGTTGCACATGACACCGTCGCTGAAGATGGCGATATCAGTAGTGCCACCTCCAATGTCAACCAGTACAACCCCCATCTCCTTCTCATCGCCCGTGAGCACCGCCTCCGCGCTTGCCAGAGGTTCCAGCACCATGCTCCCCACGGAGATGTCCGCCCCCTCCACCGCACGGACAACATTGTCCATGGATGCCGCCTCGCCAATAATGGCGTGGGATTCCACAACCAGCTTCTTCCCGCTCAACCCCACCGGATTTCGGATCCCTTGGAGGTCGTCCACGTGGTATGACTGGGGAATGACGTGGAGCAGCTCCTGGTCATGGGCAACCTTGGGATGGGACTGCCTGATCACCTGCTCCTTCTCTTTCAGAGAGATGGTCTGGTCTCCATGGCCGTTGTTAAGGGATGACGAGCTATGTTCACTAATGATGTGTGTCCCGGTGACACCCACACAGGCCTTGGGCAACTCGCGGTCCAGGTCCCATGACGCCATCTTCAGCGAGTCTCGAACGGACTCCTGCATCGCCCCCAGATCCACAACCAGCCCCTTCTTCATCCCTCGGGACGGCGCAACTCCCGTGCCGACCACCTCCAACTCCGCGTTGGAAGAGACACGGGCAATGAGGGTGCACACCTTTGTTGTGCCCACATCTATGGCCATGTACAGCTTATCGTTCATCATCTTCCTTCCTCCCACTGGATTCTGGCCGGATGAGAGAGCGGGTTCAGGAAGGCGGACAGCAATTGGGGTTTGACTAGGCATGATTAAAATTAGTCCTCCAAAAGTCCTGGAGGTCTGGCGAACAGGCCGCCGCCTCCCTGAGCCGCTCAGTTATCTTTCCGGACCTCCCGTACCAAGAGTCATCCCCGCTCGCAAACGGGCGCTGCGAACGCGAGGATTCTCCTGAATCTCGTCAGCTGTTGGCTTGATCACCTTCTTGGTCAGAATACGGAGAGTTGCCTTATGGCCACAGACGCATTGGGGGCGCTCCGGTGGGCATATGCAATCGCGGGATTCCTGTCGGAAGAACAGCTTCACAATCCGGTCTTCCAGAGAGTGGTAGGCGATCACAGCCAACCGTCCTCCCTGGCTCAGGACTCGGACCGCCTGCTCCAAGAACGTCTCCAGGTTCTCCAGGTCGCCGTTGACACGCATTCGGAGCGCCTGGAATGACCTGGTTGCCGGATGGATGCGCCGGCCACGCCGAGGCACCGCACCCTCAATGACCCGTGCCAACTCCTGCGCCGCGTATATTGGCCGATGCCGGACTATGGCACGCGCAATCCTCCGTGCCTGTGGCTCCTCACCATAGGTGGCAATCACCCGCCGCAACTCCTCCTCGGAATAGCTATTCACAATGTCGGAGGCGGTGAGCTGCTGGTTCGGGTTCAAGCGCATATCAAGGGAGGCATCGCGGAAGCTGAAGCCGCGCGATGCCTGGTCCAGCTGATAAGAGGAGAGCCCCAGATCCAAAAGAACGGCGGTAACGGGGTGGAACCTGTGCTGCTGTACAATGCTCGCCAGGTTGGAGAAGTTATCATTGACCAGGTTGATCCGGTTTACGAACGGCTGCAGCCGCCCACGGGCGCGCTCCAAGCTCTCCGGGTCCGCATCGATGCCAAGCATCTCTCCGTTCGGAGCCGTGGCCTCCAGCAGGGTGACGGCATGACCGCCATCACCCACCGTGGCGTCTATCCACCGATCGCCGGGGATCAGAGCCAGAAGGTCATGGACCTCCCGGATAAGCGCTGGGCTATGGTACCGACCCCGATACTCAGCAGACTTCATGTGCCCTCGCAGATAATCTGATTCTTACCGAATCTGCTGATTTTTACCATATTTTTTGGAGGATGTCAAGCATTTTCCGTAGAATTCAGTAATATATCCTTAGTTTACCAGGGGTGAATATACGAAAACAAACATTTGTTCTACTTGCCTCATCCGAAACAGACCGCATCAACCGACCCATCGCCACGGGCTCTGAGATATTCCCTATGCTATGATTGCCGGGCTCATGTTTACCTTCGGAGTCCTTACCAGCAGCGATTCGGGTGCCCGGGGCCAGCGGGATGACACCAGCGGCAGACGGATTCGGGAACTCTTAGTAGCGGCCGGCTTCGAATTTCAGCGATACGAACTGGTTCCCGATGAGCAAGGCATCGTAGAGGACCGCCTGCGCTCCTGGGCTGACCAGGAGAACCTGCACCTCATCGTGACTACCGGCGCCACCGGCCTCACCGCCCGGGATGTCATGCCGGAGGCCACCCGCGCCGTTATCCACCGGGAGGTGCCGGGTATGGCCGAGGCCATGCGGGTCCAGACCCTCCACCACACTCCCCTCGCCATGATCAGCCGCGCAGTCGTCGGCGTCCGTGGGAGGACCCTCATCGTCAACCTGCCGGGCAGCCCCAAAGCCGTCCAGCAGTGTCTGGATGTGGTGCTGCCCGTCCTTCCCCACGCCCTGGAGATGCTGCAGGAGCACCCTCCCTCTCATGACCCACTATGATCTGGTAGGCACCGGACAATACATATAATAAGGAAGAGCGTCAGTAAACCTGCTCCTTGAACCGCACATGCGCATCCACATCTTCACCCTCTTCCCGGAGATGTTCCAGGGCCCCTTGGACCACAGCATCCTGGGCCGTGCCGCGGCCGGCGGCCTGCTCGATCTGTCTCTCCACAACATCCGCGACCATGCCGATGGCCCCCACCGCAGCGTCGACGACTATCCGTATGGAGGTGGGCCGGGTATGGTGATGAAGCCCGAACCCCTATTTGCAGCCGTTGAATCGGTGCTCGGGAGCACTTCGCCTGGATTCCCGGTAGTCCTGCTCACCCCGCAGGGCAGGCAGTTCACCCAAGCGGAGGCCCAGCGCCTCGCGACGGAGCCCACCGTAGCCCTCATCTGCGGCCACTACCAGGGCGTGGACGAGCGGATACGGCGGCACCTGGCCACCGAGGAGTTGAGCATCGGAGACTACGTCCTCACCGGCGGAGAGCTTGCGGCCATGGTCGTGGTGGATGCCGTGGCCAGACTGCTGCCCGGCGTTCTGGGCTCCGCCGAAGCAGCCGCCGCGGACTCGTACGCCACCGGCCTGCTGCAGCATCCTCACTACACCCGCCCCGCGCAGTTCAGAGGCTGGTCCGTGCCTGAGATACTCCTCTCAGGCAACCATGAACAGATCGCCCGCTGGCGCAGGGAACAGTCGCTTCGCCACACCCGGGAGCGCAGGCCTGATCTGCTGCAATCGGCACCACTATCGGAGGAGGAGCGCCGTCTTCTGAACACCCCTGATCAACTCACCCGTGACCCCTCATCCACAGACTGAGATCAAGGGAGCCAAACTTGACACCACTGCTGGGTGCCCCTATCATCGATGCGAAGCGTCCGTCCCAAAGGGGCTTGTGACGCTAGATTGCCGCAGAGAGAGAGGACACGTCCTCCGCTCCTGCGCCTTAAATTGCACTCTTAACAGGAGGCTAGATATGGTAGGTCTTTTCCTCATCCTCTTAGCTGCCCTACTCTTTGCCCAGGCCTGGTACTTCCTGGGTCTCTACTCGGACGCACGGACCTTCGGACTACTCACCGCCGCACTGGCGTTTGGCATGGCAGCTACCGTGGGTGGCACCTTTGACCCGGTCATCCTCAACGAGGAAGCCGCACTGCTTATCGTCGGCTTCCGGGCCTTTGTCATCCTCTGGGCTGTCTACGGCGCCGCTGTTGCCGCCCACGGCCTCTGGGGCTTCGAGGAGCGGGCCATCGGCTTCCACGCCCTCTTCCTCTGGGGCATATCCATGGCCTTCGTCGCCTTGCCCTGGTTCGTCGACACCGATCTGATCTCAGGAGAGGCGGCCGCCGTCCTCAGCGGCTCCGCCCTCGTCCTCTCCATCCTCTCAGCCATGGTCTTCTTCCACCTGGCCATCCCCTTCCGAGAGCTCCGCACCGTAGCGGGCTGGGTCCTGCTCGTCGGCGCTGTCGTCGTCTCTATCCTTGGGCTGGCCGTCTTCTTTGACCTGGTTCCGGCGTAAGGCTGACGCCACCTCTGTGATTCCCATGGACCTGGAGCAGCTACTGGCGGCGGCTGAACGGGAAGAGGAGCGTTTCCTCTGGGAGGGCACCTTTGCCCAGTACCTCCGTATGGTGATGGAGCAGCCCGCCATCACCCGGCTCTCCCACGCCCGCGTCTACGATATGATCATCACCAACGGTGTGGAGACCGGGCCCCACGGGGAGCGGGTCTACGGCCTGTTCAAGGACCATATCTTTGGCATGGAGGGACCGCTGGACCGCCTGGTGCAGTACTTCGCTTCGGCGGCCCAGGGCTTTGAGATCAGAAAGCGCATCCTCCTGCTCCTGGGCCCGCCGGCCAGCGGCAAATCGTCCATCGTCAACCTGATCAAGAGAGGCCTTGAGCAGTACACCCGCGATGAGGGCGGCGCCGTGTACGCAATCAAGGGCTGCCCTATGCAGGAGGAGCCCCTCCACCTCATTCCCAAGGAGCTGCGGTCCCAGGTGAAACAGGAGTTCGGCCTCCACATTGAGGGCGACCTGTGCCCCCGCTGCGGCTATGCACTGCGACACCAGTACAACGGGCGCATCTCTGAGGTCCAGGTACGGCGCGTCACCCTCAGCGAGCGCGAGAGTGCCGGCATCGGCAGCTTCGTCTCCTCGGATCCGGGCAGCCAGAACCTCGGACTCCTGGTTGGCAGCATCGATACCAACCAGATGACCGGTGACCGGCTGGACGTGGCCGGACGCGCCTATCGCCTTGACGGCGAGCTCAACGTCGCCAACCGCGGGATCATGGAGTTCGCCGAGTTCTTCAAGACGGAAGAGACCCTTCTCAGGGTGCTTCTGGGCCTGGCCCAGGAGCAGGAGATCAAGATGGGGCGGTTCGGCTCCGTGTATGCGGACGAGGCTATTATCGCCCACAGCAATGAGGGCGACTTCGTAGAATTTAGCGCCAACCCCAAAACAGAGGCACTCCTGGACCGGATCATCACCATCAAGATCCCTTACAACCTCAGGGTAAGCGAGGAGCAGCACATATATGACCTGATGCTCCAGGCTGGCGGCTTCCAGGAGGCTGGCGTCCATATCTCCCCCCTGGCCCTGCCGGTCATGGCCACCTTCGCCGTACTCTCCCGCTTCGATCCACCGGAAAAGCAGGGGATGTCCCTGGCGGACAAGCTCCGCCTCTATGACGGACAGCACGTGCCGCCCTTCACCCATGAGGACCTGGCCGAGATGCAGGAGGAACACCCTGACGAGGGAATGACCGGCATCTCTCCCCGCTACGTGCTGAACAAGCTCTCCAACGTGGTGACGGAGCGTTCCCACGGCTGCGTCTTCGCCCTCACGGCGCTCAATGCGCTGTGGGAGGGCCTCCGTGAGCACATCGCCCTGGCGTCCGGCGACCGGGCGCGGTACGCCACCCTTCTTCAGGAGGCCGTCAAACAGTACGACCACCTGGCCCGTGGGGCCGTGCGCCGTGCCCATGTGGATGAGTTTGAGCGGGAGGCCTCACGCCTCTTCGACCTCTACCGCGCCAGCGTCCAGGCCCACTGCCAGAACGGCAAGATGAGGGACCCACAGACCGGCGTTGAGATGTCGCCTGATGAGAAGGCCATGCGCCGCCTGGAGGAGAGCCTCGGCATCACAGAGCGTGGCAAGGCCAAGTTCCGGAAAGAGGTCTGCGAAAGCCTGAGCAGGGCCGAAAGCCTGGGCCTGAAGCCGAACCACACGACAGTACCCCAGATCCGCGAGGGTATCGAGCAGCTGCTCTTCCCCGGCCCCAAGGAGCTTGAGCGTACCCTCTTCCCTTCCAGTCGGCGGGAGGTGGAGGACGAGCGCAACAAGGCCGCCATGCTGCAACGGCTCGAACAGCTCTACGACTACTGCAACGAGTGTTCTCAGGACCTGGTCGACTACGTCGGGTTCAGTCTCCGTGGCGGCCAGGCCGTCCGCGTCACCAGGGCCAACCGTGTCCGCTGGGACTGGAAGCTTCGCTAGCCCCCCTTACCTGAAGGCCGGCAGGACCTCTTTAGCCAGCCGCTCCATCTGATGGCGTCTCTCCTCAGCCGGAGTGGGCAGCTTGAGTATGAAATGTCTGACTCCCGCGTCTATGAATTCGGTCATACGCTTGATGCAGTCCTGAGGAGAGCCAATGATGTCGTACTTCATGGCAAACTCCGCGCTCCTTGATTCACCGTATCGCTCTCCGCCGGCTACCCCACCCAGCGCTTCGTCCAGGGAGTCCTTGACAACAATAAAGATGTTATGGAGGTATTCCATCGGATGGTCCTCTCGTCCAAACTCCTTGGCGGACGCCTTAACCATCCCCACGCTCTCCTTATACATCTCCGGAGACATGAGGTAGGGCATCCAGCCGTCGCCGTAACGGGCGGCGCGGCGGGTGGCGGCCGTCTTGCTCTTGAACCTCCGTTGGCCGTCCGGCCCTGTCTCAACTCCGCCCAGGCGTCCCCCTATCCAGATTGGGAGATGGGGCTTTTGCACCGGCTTGGGCTCAAACGTGATGTCTTTGCACTGCAGGTACCGTCCGTCGTAGCTGAACAACGGTTCGGTCCACAGGCCCTGCATGATCTCAATGAATTCGTCCGTCCTGCTGCGCCGTTCGCTTACCGGAACACCGAACGCCTCGAACTCCTTGGAGTTCTCGCCGCCCGGGCCCACGCCGAAGGCCACGCGACCATTGGAGAGCACATCCAGGTTGGCGAGCTGCTTGGCTAGACGGACCGGGTCCGCCAGGGGCAGCACAAAGACGGAGCTGCTGACTATGAGACGCTCCGTCACCGCGGCAGCCCATGTCATGATGGTCAGCGGCTCATTGCTTGGGTTCGAGCCGGCACAGTGGTCTCCAATCGACAGGCCGTCGAACCCTAGCCTCTCCGCAAGTACGGCGAATTCGGTGAGAGGCATCGCATCCTTATTGTAGTCAACGTAGTCCCCCACGCTGAACTTGATTCCATCACTCGTCATCGTATCTCCATTTCCATATCTATCTCGTCGTCGTCAACGTAGTCCCACGCGCTAATCTTGATTCCATCACTGGATTGGTCGGCACCTCAGACCCCTGACGTCAACGCGAGCGTTCGGCGTATCATACCAATGTACAAGACTTGTCGCTAATAGCCGGGGCTGCAATGCAATAGGCAGTCTGGAGGGGGATCCCCCTTTACACCGTAGCAGGTCGGAGCTACACTGTCCTCTGGATTACCGAATTCGTCACCGAGAGCCGCAACTATGAATCTCGAAACCCTTGTACCCCGTGAAGCGAACCCCAACGTCGCCGAGTTCCAGCAAGGCGATACGGTCCGCGTGAGCCTCCGCATCGTGGAGGGCGAACGGGAACGGGTGCAGACCTTTGAGGGAGTAGTGATCCGCCGCCAGGGAAGGGGCCCGGGCGCCTCCTTTACCGTTCGCAGAGTAACCCACACCATCGGTGTGGAGCGCACCTTTCCCCTCTACTCCCCCAGGCTGGAGAGGGTGGAGGTGCTGCGCCGGGGTCGTGTGCGGAGAGCCAAGCTCTACTACCTGAGAGGCCGCACCGGAAAAGCGGCCCGCATCAGAGAGCGGAGCGACCGGCGCTGAGCGTCCTCCTCCCCTGACACCTGCAGACCGCCGGTCCGGGAGAAGCCGATGCCCTTCGCGGAGGTTGCCGTCGACGCCCCCATACGGCCGGGCCGCACCTTCACCTACGAAATCCCCGCCCACATCAGCGTCCAGCCGGGACAGATGGTCCAGGTCCCCTTCGGACCCCGTATGGAGGACGGCATCGTCGTTGAGGTGGCGGAGGCGCCCAAGTTCTCGCCCGCCCGGCCCATCCAGCTCGCCGATCCCCTTGGCCCGCTCCTCACTCAGGCACACCTGGACCTGGCGCGCTGGATCAGCGACTACTACATCTCCCCCCTCTTCGCTGCGATGGCCCTCATGCTCCCTCCCCATTTTCGCAACCGGACCCGTTCCTTCCTCAGCCTGCCCCCGGACAACATCGAAGCCTCGGCGCGTGACCCCCTGGGCGAGCGGGTGCTGTCGCTGGTGCGCAGCCGCGCACGAGGGCGCATCGCGGAGGAGACCCTCCGTGAGGCCCTCAGCCGCGACACCAAGCAGTCGCCCGACCGCGCTATCGACCGGCTGGTGCGCCGCGGTCTCCTGGTCCGCTCCTGGACGTGGCGCACCCCGAAAGTCGACCCTCCGGCAAGCAGCATCACAGTGGAAGGCGTGCACGCGCAGGAGCCTCTCGTTCCCACGCCGGCCCAGGCCGATGCTCTACAGGAGATCAACGCCGCCCTGGCCGCAGGCGGCCACGCCGCCTTCCTCCTGCGGGGAGTCACCGGCAGCGGCAAGACAGAGGTCTACCTGCAGGCCCTCGCCCGGTGCCTGGACATGGGTCGAAAGGCCATCGTCCTCGTCCCGGAGATATCCCTGACGCCTCAGACCGTGCGGCGGTTCCAGGCCAGGTTCCCCGGCAGGGTAGCGGTCCTCCACAGCGGACTCTCCACCGCCGAGCACCGTCGCACCTGGTGGGCCATTCGCCACGGCCGGTACCAGGTCGTGGTGGGGGCTCGCAGCGCCCTCTTCGCACCTGTCGACAACCTCGGGCTGATCGTCCTGGATGAGGAGCATGAGTGGACCTACAAGCAGCAGGACGCCGAGCCCCGGTACCACGCCAGGGCCGCGGCCCTCTACCTCGCCCAGTTGACCCGGGCCGTGGTTGTCCTGGGCAGCGCCACACCGGATGTGGTCTCCTATCATCGAGCCCGATCGGGAAGGCGGCTGCGTCTCTTTGAGCTTCCCTATCGCGTCGGCGACCATGCAATTCGAAGACCCCTGGCGACCGTGGAGATCGTGGACATGCGCCGAGAGCTCCGGGAGGGCAACCGGAGCATCTTCAGCCGTGCCCTTCAGCAGGCGCTCCTCGGCACCGTTGGCCGGGGAGAGCAGGCCATCCTCTTCATCAACCGTCGCGGGGCCGCCGGCATCGTCCAGTGCCGTGATTGCGGCCACGTCCTCCGGTGCCGCAGCTGTGATACCCCGCTGACCTACCACGCCATCCCTGAGCGGCTGCTCTGTCACCAGTGCAACCGCCGCTCTGCCGTGCCCCAACAGTGCCCAAGCTGTCGCGGCCACCGTATCCGCTACCTCGGCCTTGGAACGCAGCGTGTCGTCCAGGACCTTCAGCAGTTGGTTCCTGGTGTGAGCGTCCTGCGCTGGGACAGAGACGTGGCCGGCTCCACCCTGGGACAGGAATCTCTGCTTGAACGGTTCGCGAAAGGCGAGGCCCAGGTCCTCGTCGGCACACAGATGGTGGCCAAGGGGCTGCACGTCGAGGCGGTAACCCTGGTCGGCGTCATCCTGGCCGACGTCGGGCTTCACCTGCCGGACTTCCGCGCCGGTGAGCGTGTCTTCCAGCTTCTCTGCCAGGTGGCCGGCAGAGCGGGACGCGGTGAGGCGGCCGGCACGGCCATCGTACAGACCTACCGCCCTGACCAGTACGCCGTCGCCGCCGCCGCGGGCCAGGACTACCTGGACTTCTTTCAGCAGGAGATCCACTTCCGCCGCACCCAGCATCTGCCTCCTTTTACCAGGCTCATCCACCTCGTCTTCGCCCACACCAACGCCGGCAGCTGCCAGCGGGAGGCGCAACGCCTGGCACGGGCGCTCCGTCACCAGCGCGACGCCTGGGCCATCTCCGAGGTCGACCTGTTGGGGCCGGCGCCCGCCTACCCGGCTCGCCTGCGAGGCCGGTACCGCTGGCACCTCCTCCTACGCGGCCCTGAACCCCGGCTCCTCCTGGACAAGATTGAGCTGCCGCCGGGCTGGACCATCGATGTCGACCCCGTCAGCGTCCTGTAAGACCGTTGCCGTAAATGCCCACTACCTTTACACGTTGCGGGCATGCCCCCTATAATAGCTTCGAAATTCGTAGCTATATGCTGTTGTACCCTGCGTTGGCAGAGGAGAGTCCTTGGCAGTTCTGCCCCTTCGGCACCTTCCTGACCCGGTTCTGCGCCAGAAGGCCAAGCGGATCAGGACCATCGATGCCGCTCTCCAGAGGCTCATAGACGATATGATTGAGACGATGCATGCTGAGAACGGCGTCGGCCTGGCCGCAAACCAGGTTGGCGTCCTCCGACGCGTTGTCGTCATCCAGCTCCCGGATGACGAGCAGGCCACGGTACTCATCAACCCGGAGATCATCCTCCGCGAGGGCGAGGTGGAGGTGCACGAGGGCTGTCTCAGCATCCCCGGCTACCGCGGTGACCTCAAGCGCGCCGTCACCGTTCGGGTCAAGGCCCTCGACCGTACCGGAAAGTCCTTTCGCATCAGGGGGCAGGAGCTCCTCGCCGAGGCCCTGGAGCACGAGACCGACCACCTGGACGGTATCCTCTACATCGACCACATCACAGACCCGGAGAGCTTCTACAAGATGGACTCCCTGGACGCCTCGGAAGGGGACAGGCAGGCAAATACCGCCTCCGGCTGATATTGCAGCGACACCATGAACACCATCCGCTCTGATATCGCCAACCTGCTCTCTGAAGAGACCCGCTCTCTCCTGCGGCGTATAGCCACACTCCTCTCCGCTGTTGAGGAGCCGTACCTCGTGGGCGGCTTCCTGCGTGACACCATCTCCGGCCGCACCACACATGACATAGACATCGCCTTCCAGGAGGACGCCGTCATCGTGGCCCGCCAGCTGGCCGATGCCCTGGGCGGGGCCCTCGTGGTCCTTGACGAGTCGCGGCGTATCGCAAGGGTGGTGCTCGGGGATGAGGACGGGGCCTTGCTCTCGCAAAAGGAGACATGGCACCTGGACCTGGCCTCGCTCCAGGGAGACCTCCACCAGGACCTGGCCCGCCGCGACTTCACCGTCGACGCTATGGCCGTGCCTCTGCGGACCTTCCTGGAGGACGACTGGCGGAGCGCCCTCGTCGATCCCTTCGGTGGCCGGCAGGACCTGGAGCGACGCCTCATCCGCGCCGTCGGGCCGGATGTGTTCAAGGAGGATGGCATTCGCCTGCTACGGGCTGTCAGATTGGCCGCCGCGCTTGGCTTTGACCTTGAGGAGGAGACCAGGGCCGCGATCAGGAAGGACGCCGCGGCCATTGACTCCGTTTCCGCTGAGCGGGTCAGAGATGAGCTTCTCGCCATCCTTGCCATCCCTAACGCCGTGCGCAGCGTATATCTCATGGATGACCTGGGACTCCTGGGCAGACTCCTGCCTGAGTTGGAGGCGGGTCGCAATGTACAGCAGCCCAAGGAGCACTACTGGGATGTGTTCCAGCACAATATCGAAACCGTCGGTGCCATGGAGGGACTGGTGAGCCGCACTTGGGAACCGCCCTGGATATTGGAAGAGGTGGTCTGGGACCAAAGCCTGGAGCAGCACTTCAGCGAAGTGGTCACGGACGGCCATACCAGGACCACCCTGTGCAAGCTTGCGGGCCTCCTGCATGACGTCGCCAAGCCGGCCACCAAGACCGTGGAGACATCCGGGCGGATCAGGTTCCTTGGCCATCACTCCGCGGGTGCCGCCATCGCGCGTTCGGCCATGGAGCGCCTGCGTCTCAGCCGCCGCGGAGTCCAGATGGTCGAGAGCATGGTTGACCTCCACCTACGCCCGGGCCAGATGAGCCAGGGAGTTGAGCTCCCCACATCGCGTGCCATCTACCGGTACTTCCGTCGAGCCGGCGATGTGGCGCTCGACACCCTCTACCTGAACATGGCCGACTACATTGCCGCCCGCGGCCCGTACCTGGAACGCGACGAATGGGCGGGATATGCGGGCATGGTCCGCCATATCCAGGTCACCGGCGCGGAGCAGCGGCAGGCTGCCACAAGCCCCGGCCTCCTGAATGGTCGCGATGTGATGGAGCTTCTCGGCATTGGCCCTGGCCCGCAGATTGGGCAGCTGCTTGACATGGTGGAAGAGGCCTGGACTACAGGCGAGATAGCCACTCGTGATGCAGCCCTGGATCTGATCAAGAAGCGATCGCTTGAATCGCAGGAGAGTGGCACACATGCGTAGGGTTGGTTATCGCCGCATTATACTCATTCTGGTCGTCCTGTTCGTCTCCGTTGCCTCGCTTGCCAACAAGAGCTTCGAAATCTCCTTCCTGGGCGTTAACCTCGAGCGGGGGAGCGACTCCATCCTGGGGCTGAGATTGGGACTCGACCTTCAAGGGGGCATTCACCTGGTCTATCAGGCACGAGGCACCAAGGAGGTCACCGCGACCTTCCAGGCCCCGCCGGATGTCGAGCTGGTCCGCACCGCCCTGACCAGCGTGGGCCTAACAGAGACTACCGTCTCTGAGCCCGGTGAAGACGGCCGGACCGTGGTTATTGGTGTCAGTACCCTCCAGCCTGCGCAGGAGGGGGCTCTGCGTGAGGCCCTTGAGGAGCAGGTCGGTCCGCTGGAGCCGGGCGGCCTCTCTTTCGCCGACGTGGTGGCGAACCCAACGGCAGACCAGATGCAGGGTGTGCTGGACACCATCGGGCGTCGCGTCAACCCGCTCGGCGTTGCAGAGCCGGTCATCCAGCTCATGGGGAGTGACCGGATACTGGTACAACTGCCCGGAATCTCTGATGTGGAGGAGGTCAAGACCCTTATCGGACAGACCGCTCGCCTGGAGTTCAGGGAGCGCCTTTGCCTGACCTCCGCCATCGACTGCGATGCGCCGGATGGCCACGAGCCGGACAGGCCCACCGGCCTCACCGGCGACGACCTGAGGAGAGCCTTTCCGGGAACACACTCCACAACCGGAGTGGCCATCGTCAATCTCCAGTTCAACTCAAGGGGCACCCGCATCTTTCGTGAACTGACAACCCGTCTCTACGACAGGTTTCAGCAGGGATTCCCGGACCGGTTCGTCATACTGCTGGATGAAGATGAGCTCCTTGCCCCTGTGGTCGCCAACGGGCCAATCCTGACCGGCAACCCCTTTATCTCGGGGCCTGACTTCACACCGTCAAGGGTGCGCACCCTGGCCATCCAGCTCGAATCGGGCCGGCTGCCCATTCCCATCGAAGCGGTGCAGGAGCAGAGCGTAGACGCCACCCTGGGCGCGGAGTCCCTCAGAATGAGCCTCATCGCTGGCATCGTCGGCCTTGGCCTCGTATTGCTGTTCATGGTGCTCTACTACCGTATGGCGGGCGTTGTCGCCGCACTGGCCCTCCTTGTGTATACCACTGCCGTACTTGCTATCTTCAAACTGGTGCCCGTGACCCTCACCTTGGGAGGCGTCGCCGCCTTCGTCCTCTCCATCGGCATGGCCGTTGATGCCAACATCCTCATCTTTGAGCGAATGAAGGAGGAGCTGCGCGTGGGACGGACCCTCGTGGCGGCCATCGAGATTGGCTTCAGCAGGGCCTGGCCGGCCATTCGTGATAGCAACGTCTCCACCTTCATTACCTGTGCAATACTCTTCTGGTTTGGGCAGCGGCTGGGGAACAGCCTCGTTTCAGGCTTTGCCCTCACCCTCTTTATAGGAGTGGCCGCCAGCATGTTCAGCGCCCTGACCGTGAGTCGCACACTGCTGCATGTGTTTGCCTCCCTTGGGCTGGAACAGCAACGGAAGCTGTTCACCCCGGAGCGGTTGCGCTCTGAGGAGCAGGCATCTGGCTCCGGAGTAGCTGAGGAGAGGAGCTAGCCATGGACTTTGTGGGCAAGCGTCGCTGGTTCTTCCTCTTCTCCGCGTTGATCATCCTGCCGGGGCTGGTCTCCCTCATCATCCCTCCCTCCCTCCACCTCGGGATCGACTTCACCGGGGGCAGCACCATAACAACGAAATTCAGAGCGCCCGTCTCGGAAGAGGCCGTGCGCTCACAACTGGACCTCCTGGGCCACCCGGAGGCGACGATCCAGCAATCCAGAGGTATCGATTACTTCATCCGCACCCGTGAGCTGGCCGGGCCCGATCTCGTGACAGGGGAACTCTCGGAGGAGGCCCAGATCCTGGAGGCGTTGGACGGTCTGGGAGTGCGAGAGGGCACCGAAGTCGAGCTGGTGGCCGGCGTGATCGCCACCGACACCCGCAACTCCGCCTTCCTCATCGTCTTCTTAGCGGCAATAGCTATTTTGCTCTTCGTCACCTACGCCTTTCGAAGTGTTCCCTCCCCCTTCCGGTACGGAATGGCCGCTATCATCGCCCTGGTCCATGACCTGGTCATCATCCTGGGGATATTCTCTATCCTGGGCAAGCTGATTGACCTGGAGGTGAACGCAATGTTCATCACCGGCATGCTCTTCGTCATCGGCTACAGCGTCAACGACACCATCGTCGTCTTCGACCGGATCCGCGAGAACGTGACCAGGATGCAGGGCCAACCACTTGAAGTTGCTATAAACAACAGCATCCTGGAGAGCCTTGGACGCTCCATGGCTACAAGCCTGACACTCCTCTTCGCCATTCTGGCGCTGCTACTCCTGGGAGGCGATAGCATCCGGGAGTTCCTCATCGTGTTGCTTATCGCCGTCATAACCGGAACCTACAGCTCCATCTGCATCGCCAGCCAGTTCCTGGTCGTCTGGGAAAAGGGAGAGGGGAGGCAACTTCTTCGATCCGTTCCCTTCTTTTCCTCCCGCTCCCGGTCATAGCTGATAGGCTTTTTCTATGGTCACAGTGTCCATGCCTGTTCGGCGTTTCCACTCCCTCCTTGCAATCGTGGCGGTGGCGCTCGTAATAGCCACCGGCTGTCAAAGGTTCCAGAGCGATGCGCCGGAGCCCACCCCGGCCCCCACGGACACTCCTATAGTGGCCACTGCCGTCCCCACGCCGTCCGTGGGAAGCGAGATCATCGAAGGCAGGCGCTACATTCGACAGCCCCTGCAGGGAGCGACACTTCGGTATGAGGAGCGGCTGGACCCGGAGACGGTCTGGCAGTTGCAAGCCTCCTACGTCCTCTCGCGGCAATTGCTTACTGATGAGCTGGGTGTGGACCAGGCGATCCCCTTGGACATCTACCTCTCCTCGGCCTCGGAGATCGTGCGGTTCGCCCAGGCCCATGACTTCCAGCATCCGGCATGGCTGGGAGGGTTCTACTACTTCCGGGAGCGCGACGGTCGGATTGAGGGAGCGGAGGTCTTCGTCAATGCCGCGGCCACCTCCATTCCACAGACCGTCGGCCATGAGATGACTCATCTGAGGACCCCCTCGGCCCCCATCTGGCTCAGCGAGGGCATCGCCGAATATATGGGCAGCAGGGTGAGTACGATCCTGGACCCCTTGTGGCAGCAGCGGCGTATGCTTCAAGCACGTCATACGGTGCGGTCCGCAGTGCTTGACGGCACCCTGCCAGGCTTTGAAGCGCTGACCCAGTTTGAGTGGAACGCCATAGGCGAATATGCCCTTCTGGAGATGATCTACTCGGAGACCTGGCAGATTTCAGAGTTCATAGCCAGGACATACGGCTCAGACACCCTCTCCCGGATACTGCTGCTCTATGACGAGGGTCTCTCGCACACGGAAGACCCCTTCCCGCAGCTACTCGGGTTGTCGGCGGCCGACCTCTGGAGTGCCTTCGGCACAGATATCGTGGAGAACCTGAACGAGCAGGAGCGCGTTGGACGGACCCTCTGCTCCATCGATACGATAGCGAAGCGAAGTCTGGACGTTACCGACGATTGGAACAGCCTGGTCTCCCTGAGCTTCCTCCAGGACCAGCAGATAGTTCAGGCGCGTCTCCGCTCTGTCCATGAAGGCTGGCTGCGGTTGCTGAGCGACACCAAGGCCCTGGAGCCTTCCGGTGACGCCATCGCCGTTCGCGGCCTCTTCATCGACTACTTCGAGATCATGGTCCATGCCCTCCGTCTCTTCCAGCAGGGCGACACCTCCTCCGCCGATGCCTTCTTGAGCTTGGGGAACGACATGGCTCTCCGAAGCGCCACAGTTATAAACAGCGCCTTTGCAGAGCGGTCCTGGCTATCCTGTTAGAAGAGGACTGCTTCAATGAGTGACATGGTCCTGGCAATCCTGCTGGGAATCGCAGCAGCGATCGCCTTCGGCTTTGTGCCCGTCTTCGCGCGCCTCGGACTCGTCCACCTGCGCACCAACACCGGAGTCTTGACCTCTATGCTGGCCGGGCTATTCGTCGTGGGCCTCTTTGCCGTCCCACTGCACATCCGCGACATGTTCGCCATATCCATGCTGACGCTTCTGTGGGTCGCCATTCTTGGCTTCGCTAACTATCGCCTTGGCCGGTTCTTCAACTACACCTCAGTGCGACTCATTGGTGTGGCCCGGGCCAGTCCTCTCCTCGCTACCGCTCCACTCTGGGCAACGCTGGCCGCGATTGTTTTCCTGGGAGAGACCCCCAATGCCGCCACCCTGCTTGGCGTAGTGACCGTCGTTGGAGGGGTCGCGCTGATAGTGAGCGAGAGGTCTTAGCAGCGTGGCGATACCTACTCTCAGAAAGCTTCGTCAGGGGACCGGTAGACCGGTCCTGCTGGGCATGGTTATCGCCGTAGCGGCGGCGATGAGCTACGGCTCCAGCCAGGTGATAGCCCGACAGTTGGTCACCGAGTCCGTCGCGCCTCTGGTCGTCTCCTTCCTCTCCATGGCGTTCGGCGTCGGCTTTTTCGCCGTCCAGGGCACCCAGGGGTTCAGAAAGGACCGCGGCGCTCCTCGCAGAGCCTTCGCCTTCATGGCCCTGGCCGGGGCGGCGGGATCAGCCGCTTCAGCAACCACCGTCATCGCATTGAGCTACGCGCCGGTTGCCACCGTCAGCCCCGTGGTCGGCGCAAGCCCTCTGATCTCCGTTCTGTTGGCCCACCGCTTTCTACAGCGATTGGAGAGGGTTACACCGCGGCTGTGGATCGGCGTCGCCATGGTGGTGGCCGGAATCACTCTTATCACCGCGAGCAATGCATAACGCAGCAGCACGGGTCGGCCTACTCAGGCAGCACCACCACCCGACCGAACAGCCGCTTCTCCGCCATCCAGCCGACTCCCACGAGGACATCCTTGAGCGGCAGCGTTGCGTGAACGATGGGCGTGATGGCCCCCTCCGAGACCAGCTGAGCCGCCCGCTCCGTATGCCGTCGCTGTGCGCCCGTGGAGCCCATGATCTTAGCGTCCCGGAAGAGCAACTCCGGCAGACTCACGTCTGTCCTCCCGTCGGCCACCTCGCCCAGCAGCACAAGGCGTCCATACTGGGCCAGCGCTCTCACCGACGAGGAGAAGAGGGGCGACCCCACCGTATCCAGGACCACGTTCACCCCCTCCTCGGCGGTCAGAGCCCGCACGATCTCCACGAAGTCCAGC
>JAPUKM010000073.1 GCA_027295645.1 Chloroflexota bacterium
GCGAGGACAACCTGGTGCTCCGAGCGGCGCGGCTGCTTCAGCAGACCGCAGGGAGCGGCAGGGGAGCATCGATAACGCTACGGAAGGGGATACCGGTGGCGGCCGGACTGGGGGGTGGCAGCAGCGACGCCGCGGCCACCCTTCTTGCGCTGAACGAGCTGTGGGGTATCGGGATGTCGCCGGACGAGCTGATGGGGCTGGGCGCGACGCTGGGCTCCGACGTGCCGTTCTTTCTACAGAGTAGCGGGTGTGCCCTGGCCACCGGCAGGGGTGAGAGGGTGGCTCCGCTGCCGCCCGCGCGGGGCTGGTGGGCGGTGGTGCTGCGGCCAGAGGTCGCTCCGCTGGCAAACAAAACGGCGACGCTCTATTCCATGCTCGCGAAGAAGGATTTCAGCGATGGGTCGCGGGTGGCGACGGTGGTGGAGCGACTCAAGGCGGGCAGGCTGGCGACAGAAGGGCTGCACAACGCCTTTGAGCGTGTCGCGGGGGTGGCGTTTCCGGGGTTGGATGCGTACCGACGGGTCTTTAAAAGGGCGAAAGCGCCGTTTGCGGCCCTGGCGGGAAGCGGGCCGGCATTGTACACGCTGGTGGACTCTGCGGAGCAGGGGAGGGGGATACTGGACGCGCTACGGAGAGAGGGCCACGAGGCGTGGATGGCCGCGCTCATTGAGGCGACCTCCGATTGACTGTACGGCGGGGGCATGGCTACAATGACCCAAGATCGCCCATGCTCATAGATCTCCACGTCCATACCAGCCACGGCAGCGGCGACTCCAACCTTGGCCCCGAGGAGCTTGTGGCAGAGGCGACGCGGATCGGCCTGGAGGGGGCCTGCCTCACGGAGCACAACCGGACGTGGGAACCCGAAGAGCTACGACAGTTCGCCCAGAAGCACAACCACCTTCTGCTGGTGCGGGCCATAGAGGTGGAGACCAACATGGGCCATATCACGGTGTTCGGCCTTGATCGATACGTCTCCGGGATATGGGATATCGCGGAGCTGCGGAGGGTGAGCGACGAGGCCGGCGCGTTTATGGTGGTGGCGCATCCGTTCCGGAAGCTGTTCGGGCTCCCCGGCAGCAGCGATAATCTTCTATTCAAGGGCATGGAGCATCCGCCGACAACCGCAGAGGAGGCAGGAAGGCATCCGATCTTCCAGTACGTCGATGCGATCGAGGCGAACGGGTCGGATGCGGACCGGGAGAGCGAGCTTGCCGTGGAGGTGGCCCGGCACCTTGGGAAGCCGGCGGTGGGCGGAAGCGACGTGCACTCGGTCAATGGCCTGGGTGCGTGTGTCACGGTCTTTCCCAGGCCCATCGAGTCTTCAAAAGAGTTCATGGAGGCGCTCCGTGCCGGTGGGTACTACCCGGCGGTGGGGCTGCGGACGGGGAGCCTCAGGCCTGTCGGTGCCGGCCGTCAGTAGCGTCGGAAAGGCGCAACCTTGACGCTTCTCCCAGAGACGACGACCCTGCCCCTGGACGAGGTGTACGTGGCCCTGGACATTGAGACCACGGGCCTGAACCCCCAGCGGGACGCTATCATTGAGGTGGGGGCTGTCCGGTTCAGAGGCGGCGAGGAGCTGGATACGTTCCATACGCTGGTCAATCCCTTCGGGGCGCTGTCGGAGTTCGTTGTTGAGCTCACGGGGATCAACCAGCGAGAGGTGGACGCGGCACCGCCGTTTGGGGCTGTGGCATCCGGGCTGGCCGATTTTATTGGCGGGTCACCTGTCGTGGGACACAACGTTGCCTTCGACCTGGCCTTTCTGGCCGAGGGCGGCCTCAGCCTCACCAACATCCGCCTGGATACTCAGGATATGGCCACCGTGTTTCTTCCGGCGGCAAAACGATATGCGCTGAGTGCGCTGTCGAAGGAGTTTGGTGTTGCCCAGGAGAGTCCACACCGTGCCCTGGCCGATGCCAGGACGTGCCATCGGGTATTCATTTCGTTGATAGAGCTGGCGCGGCAGAGTGGTCCGGGTGTTCTGGCCGGTCTTGCGGCTGTAGCGGACCGCTCGACGTGGCCGCTGCGGCATCTCCTACGGCAGTTGGCGGGGGAGGCCTCCGCAGAGGGACGGGCAGGGGAGGGTGGCGCCGATATTCTAGGCGTTGATGCGAACGCTTTGGGACAACGCTTCGGCACGCACAAGTCCTTGCGGCCCAAGCCGGCAAGACAGCCGATAGATGAAGATGGTGTGATCGCGCTGCTTGAAGAGGGCGGGCCGCTATCGAAGGCCTTTCCCGGATACGAGCAGCGACCCCAACAGGTGGAGATGGCCCAGGGGGTCACCCGGGCGCTGAATGGCGAACACCACCTGATGGTGGAGGCGGGAACGGGTGTTGGGAAGTCGGTGGCGTACCTCCTTCCGGCGATGCTCTTTGCGTTGAAAAATGGGAGTCGAGTGGTGATCTCGACCAACACGATCAACCTGCAGCAGCAGCTTGTGTTCAAGGACATTCCGGCGCTGATCGCCGCGGTCCGTGGGGAGGATGAGAAGGGACCTCTGGACGGGTTGGAGTATGCCCACCTGAAGGGACGTGGGAACTACCTGTGCTTCCGTCGCTGGGCAACGCAGGCGCAGAGCCCGGGTATGACCGCCGACGAAGCGAGGATGGTGGCGAAGACGATGGTCTGGCTGCAGGACACGGCCACCGGAGACAGGGAGGAGCTGAATATTCCCGCCCGCGATGCGTACCTGTGGGACAGGATCTCGGCACAGGGAGCCGGTGAGTGCGACGCGGGCAGGAGGGGACTCTGTTTCCTGCGGGCCGCCCACAACCGTGCCCAGGCGGCACACGTTCTGGTGGTGAACCATGCGCTTCTCCTGGCCGATCTGGCCAGGGGAGGCGGACTGCTCCCCTCCTACGACCACCTGATCGTGGACGAGGCGCACCACCTGGAGGAGGAGGCCAGCCGCCAGTTCGGCTATCAGCTCACGCCGCGAGGTATGGACGAACTCCTGGAGAGCCTCGCTCGCCTGATACGCGGTCTGAGAAGCGTATCCAGCAGGCCCGGGAGCGACTCAAAAGGCGCTCCGCCATGGCGAGAGGATGTCGAGCGTGGCACGGCGATGCTCGACCAGCAGCTACCGAGGCTGCAGGAGGCGTGGGGACGTTTGGCCTCAGGCCTGCAGGAGTTTTTGCAGCACCACCATGAGCGTAGCAATGACCGCAGGTTGCAACTCAGGGTGACTCGGAGCTCCCGCGCGCAGCCCGGATGGTCCGATCTGGAGGTGCTGTGGGAGCGGTTCGATGAGGTGCAGGGGGAGACAATCCGCCAGGCCGAGGGGCTATCGACGATGCTGGAGCCGGTGGACTATGCGCCTCTGGCCAGCGAGCTCACGGGGCTGCGTGGCTGGCTTGAGGAGGCGGTTGAGACGAGGGAATTGCTGACGGGCTTTGTTGTTCAACCCCAGGAGGAGACGGTCTACTGGATGGTGCTGGGCGGCCAGGAGGCGATGCCGATTCTGAGCACGGCGCCGCTGGACGTGGGGCCGATCCTGCAGGAGCGGCTCTTCTCCAAAAAGGAGAGCGTGGTGCTCACCAGCGCCACGCTGAGCGTTCAGGGCTCATTTTCCTACTTGCGAGAGCGCATAGGGCTATCCGATACGGAAGAGCTGATGCTGGGATCGCCATTCGATTACCGGAAAGCGGCACTGGTACTCGCTCCAGGTGATATGCCAGAGCCGCTGAATAGCGGTTACCAGCAGGGGCTGGTGGATTCTTTGGTGAGGGTGGCCCGGGCGTCCGGAGGTGGAGTCCTGGGGCTGTTCACTTCACATGCGGGGCTTCAGACGACGAGGGATGCCGTCAGGGCGGCGCTTGAGGGCGAGGAGATTGAGGTGCTGAGCCAGGGGATAGACGGCCCCCCGCGGGTGGTTGTGGAGGCCGCCGCGGAGAATCCTCATAGCGTACTCCTGGGAACGGCCAGCCTGTGGGAGGGTGTGGACCTGCCGGGGGACCTGCTCAGGGTGCTGGTGGTCGCCCGGCTCCCGTTTCCCGTTCCCACCGAGCCGCTCTTTGCCGCTCGTTCGGAGCGGTACGACGATCCGTTTACTCAGTACGCCCTGCCGCAGGCAGTACTGCGGTTCCGGCAGGGATTCGGGCGGTTGATTCGGAGCAACTCCGACCGCGGTGTGGTGGTGGTTCTCGACAGCCGTATTGTCAACAAGAGGTACGGGGAGGTGTTCCTGAACTCGATCCCTGATTGCACCGTTCGACGGGTCACGATTCAGGCGCTGGGAACGGAGGTGCAGGAGTGGTTGCGGTGACTCGGCAGCGGGATATCGACGTCCCGGAGCCGTTCGATCTGGCGGCGACCCTGGAGAGCGGCCAGGTGTTCCGCTGGCGGCGGGTTGATTCAGGTTGGTATGTGGGGACGGTGGGCCAGCAGCCGGTGATGCTCAGGCAGGTGGAAGAGGGGCTCTCATACAGATGCGAAGGGGGTGCGGAGGAGGCGGTCCGGCGGGCGCTCCATGACTTCCTTCGCTTGGAGGATGATCTGCGGGCTATCTACCGTGAGGTTGGCGATGACCCACGAGTTGCGGAGGCGATCGGCAGGTACCCGGGGCTCCGGCTGTTACGCCAGGAGCCGTGGGAGTGCCTGGTGAGCTTTGTGTGTTCGTCGGTCTCCAACATTCCGCGGATCAGCAGGACGCTGGAGGCTGTAACAAGGCGGTACGGAAAGCCGATGGACCTGGCGGGGCACACGCTGTACGCCTTCCCAGCGCCGGAGGAGCTGGCCCGCGTTGGAGAGGGAGAGCTGCGAGGGCTGGGGCTCGGATTTCGCGCACGGTACGTGGACGCGATAGCGCCGGCGCAGGCGACGGGGATAGTAGACCTGGCTGCCCTGAGACGGGCGTCCTACGAGGAGGCGAAGGCGCAGCTGATGTCGCTGCCGGGCGTCGGCGAGAAGGTGGCTGACTGTGTGCTGGTCTTTTCGCTGGACAAGCTGGAGGGATTTCCAGTGGACAGGTGGATCAGGAGGTGCCTTAAGGAGTGGTATTTCCAAGGTGGCACGATAAGCGACGCGGCGCTGCTGTCGTGGGCGCAGGCGAGATGGGGGTGGTATGCCGGCTATGTGCAGCAGTACCTGTTCCACGATAGACGGCTGGCGGGGGCGGGAACTCCTAAGACCTAACGGCGAAACGGGGCAGGATATCGTCGGCGAGAGCCCTTGTGGCATCCCAGTCCTGTGGCGCTCCTTCAACGTGTACCCAAACGGCGTTGGCGCCCGAAAGGGTGATGAGGGCGACTCCCTTTACGTCCTTGCTGATGTCCGGGTTGCTGTGGAAATACTCGATCTGGAAGCTGATGGTGGGACGGGTTTCGTAGACAAGCTGCCGAGAGGTCTCCCCCGTGATGAACCGGAACTCGTTGGCGTAGTTGGCTACGCTGGTGTGCCCTTCCGCCGACCTCACGTGGACGAAGACCCGTTGCTCCTCGACAGCATCCTCAGCCCAGTAGTCGGCGATGTCGCCGGGCAGCACCTGCCATGAAGGTGGGTGAGGAACGGAGAAGGTGTTATCAGTGGTGGTGAAGGAGGATGGCTGGAAACCGTCCAGAACGAGCTCCAACTGCCGGCGCACCGCCATTTGCTCCTCTTCAAGCCAGACGTCCGATGAGGCGGTGGCCGAAACCTTGGTGAGATAGCGCCCCAGGACGTACCAGTCCTCGACGACCCTGGTCTGGGAGTCAGAGGGGCCGTAGCGGTAGTTGAATCTGTACGCCTGGACCGGGACCTCGGGCCTGATGAAGCCGTTGCCGATGGGGCCGCTGGAGACGAGGGTAAAGTCCTGACACTCCGGCGGCGGCGGCTCCAACCCGACACACGTGGGGGGTGGACCGGGTACGTTGGATGCAATGTAATCGCTCAGGGCGGGGTAGAGCCCCTGAGGTTGGATCTCTTCCAGTGAGATCTGGACGATCACGGAGTGGTCTATGAAGAGCTGGGACTCCCACATGACAACGCGGCTGGTGGTCTTGTCAGTGGCAGCGAAGTCGTCCGAGTGATCGATGGTCCAGCCACGGGGGACCTGGACGGTGTACCAGTAGGCATTGCTGGTGTGCGTGGTGCTCAGTTGGCCCAAGATGAACGGTGGCGTGGTGATCTGGCTGCCGGCGATGAGGTCTGGGAGCACGGCGCTGATGGTCTCCTCGGAGACCGCGAAAGCAAGCCCCTGCGCTGAAGGTATACCAAAGGTGTTTATGCCTATAATTTCCCCTGAGGCTGTGAGCAGGGGGCCACCGCTGTTGCCCGGATTAATGGGGGCATCTGTCTGGACCACTCGGCCTTCAAACGGATGGTAGCCGCGCTGTCGGGTCGCGAGACGCCGAACGGAGATACCTACGTCCAAATTGCCAACTACCTGTCAACACTCCGCAGCAGTTCGGACGAGCTCAACCCAGTTCGGTTGTTCACC
>JAPUKM010000074.1 GCA_027295645.1 Chloroflexota bacterium
TCCCTTGCGGGAAGCGGATTTTAAGTCCGCCGCGTCTACCATTTCGCCACCCCGGCACGTATCTACGTTGGCCGATATTCGGCCAACTTAGATACGTGCCGGGGTGGCGGAACGGTAGACGCGGCGGACTTAAAATCCGCTTCCCGCAAGGGATTGTGGGTTCGATTCCCGCCCCCGGCACCACAATTTGCAACCGATTGCTAACCGCTGCGCCCCCAACCCTTCATTCTGGAGCGGGCGGAACGTATAGCGAAGGGTTGTGCCCTACTTCAAATGGCAGAGCTCGTGGCACCGCCTAATCAGCGGCGGTCAAGGCCTGTGAGTCTATGAGAGCGTCAATGTAGGAGGGTTTCATAGACACGCACACAATAGCTGCCTTTCCCTCCTTCAAGACAGGCTTGACAGCTATTCCAAAGGGCAGTAAAGCGGCCCGGTCCTCCTGGGAAACCAGCTCCTCCCAGACCTCGGAAACCTCGTCCTCCCTCGCAAGAAAGTCCAGGAGGCTCTCCTCGGCACGGAGAGAGAGTCTAATGACAGCGCCTTCAAAAGACTTCAGCACGTGGACAATTTCGGCACGTAGACTCGACTTCAATTTCTGGCAGAGGCCCATGATCTGAATGGCGTATTGAACGGATGCACTATCATCTCCGCCTCTTCCACATCCCCGGCCCGTTCGGGTAACTCCTGCTCACCCCCCTCCTGATCAACGCCGTCCGCGTCCTGCACCAGGATATCGGTGTCGGCGGGGGATGGCTGTTCAAGTTCCTGTACGAGATTGGGTTGAACGACAGTAGTCATATTTCCTCCCTTTAGGCGAAACCTATGCCCTTACGTGCCAGTGTTGACTCGTCGCAAGACTCTTGACGACCAGGGACGAGTCGTAGAAGTTCGGAGTAGCGACAAACTCCGCGGTTGTAGTAGCTACGGCCAGCCATCGGACCGACTTGAGCTTGATCTCCAGTTGCTCATCCGTGACCGGCTCACCGTTGATAAAGTGGATGGTATCGTTCATCTCCGCCACCTCCCTTAGCGGTCTTCGAAAAGGTTCACACCAAGACTACTGCGGTGTATTCTCTACACCTATCCTGCATATAGATGAATTGTGGGTGAGCCGGGGAGGAGAAGAGAGTCGCCCATTAGGGTGAGAGAGTGGTTAGCCCACGAGCGAAGTGCGACCAGTCCGGGCCTGGGGCGTATAGAGGGGTACGTTGGAGGCCCCTCTTGTGGCCATTGCGAACGGTGCTAGCCCAGAGCGATTGGGAGATGTCCCACTATTACATGGACAGGGCACATGGGACAGAGAGTCAGCTTGTCACCCACCCCAACTTTCGCTGGCGATCCCACTCAATGAGCGGGTCAACAATCAGGTCGAGGTCGCCCTCCATGACCGCCTGAAGGCTGTGCAGGGTAAGCCCAATCCGGTGGTCGGTGATACGGTCCTGGGGGAAGTTGTAAGTGCGAGCCTTCTCAGACCGTTCTCCGGTACCCACCTGGGAGCGCCGGTCCTGGCTGATCTCCTGTTGCTGCCGTTGAACCGCAATGGCCAGAAGCCGTGCCCTGAGAACGGCCATCGCCTTCTGCTTGTTGCGCAGCTGTGACCGCTCATCCTGGCACACCGCCATGATTCCCGTTGGCAGGTGCGTGATCCGCACCGCGGTGGCCACCTTGTTGACGTTCTGGCCGCCGTGACCACCCGCATGGAAGATATCGATGCGAAGGTCATCATCAGCTATCTCCACCTCCACATCCTCAGCCTCCGGAAGTACGGCCACGGTAACCGTGGAGGTGTGCAATCGCCCTGATGACTCGGTAACAGGGACACGCTGCACACGATGGACGCCGCTTTCGAGTTTCAAGCGACCGTAGGCTCCCCTACCCTTCACTTCAAAGATGATCTCCTTGAACCCCTTGATGCCTGTTGCACTGACATCAACCAGGTCCACAGTCCATCCCTTTGCCTGGACGTACCGAGTGTACATGCGGTATAGATCGGCTGCGAAGAGAGCGGCCTCGTCTCCTCCCGCAGCCGCCCGAATCTCGACAAAGGTATCGCGTTCGCCCTGAGGGTCCTTGGGAAGAAGGGCCTCCTTCAACTGATCGTCAAAGGCACGTTGCCTCTCCTCAAGAGCGCCAAGCTCCTCTTGGGCCAGCGCAATCAGCTCCGGATCAGCGCCCTCTTTAATGATGACACGGGCCTCTTCCAGAGCTTCCAGCGTCTTCACATACTTGCGATAGGTGAAGACCGCCGATTCCAGAGAGGAGTGCTCTTTCGCCAGCTCTGTAAGCCGCGCAGGATCCGTGGCCACAGCCGGGCTGGCCATGAGCTCTTCGATCTCCTGGTAGCGCCTCTCCATCTGCGCCAGCTTCTCCAGCACAACTATCACCCCGTCCTATACAACAGAACACACAGCTATATAATGCAAAGGCGGGGTCTACCGCTCGCCCAGGGCGCGCTGGAAAGCCCTGCTCAGCCGTGGCCCCACCTTTTCAAGCTGCTCCAGCGTCGCGGTGACAAAGGCCAGCCGGATATGCTCCGTGTCATCCCTCTCGCCGTCCAGAAAGAACAGGGAGCCGACAGGAAAGATCAGTCCCTCCTTGGCCGCCTCACGGACAACGTCCTGGGCGCTGACTCCAATGCACTCCGCCCAGAGAAAGAACCCGCCCGCCGGCCTCTGGAATCTGACGTAGGGCCCGCAGTGCTCCTCCAGTGACCGACAGATCGTCTCACACTTCTGGGCGTAGATGGGACGCATCTCCTTGACATGGGCATCCAGCTTGCCACTCTCCATATAGTCGGCTACCGCTCGCTGGAGCACGGGACTGTTGCCCATATCGAAACGCACATTGATCAGGGCATTGATGTAGTCCGCCCTGCCCTGCACCCAACCGAGGCGCAGACCGGTGGCGATCACCTTGCTGAAGGTGGCCGCCTTCAGGACCCCCTGGCCTCCAGCCATGGCGTAGAGCGACGCCGGCGCCTCGGTGCCGAAGAAGATCTCCGCGTAGGCTGCGTCCTCAATAATGAGCGCCTGATGCTCTGCGCATAGACGGATAAGCTCCGCCTTCCGCTCCGTTGTCAGCGTAGTGCCGGTGGGATTGTGAAAGTCTGGGATGATGTAGACCAGCTTTACACGCTTGCCCGCAGCTTCCACCCGCTCCATCGCCTCTGCAATCCTCCCCACCTGGACACCGTGCTCGTCCATCGGCACCGGGACTATCTCAGGCCGGTGGCCTCGGATGGTGCGAAGAGTCCCGGAGAAGCTCGGCTTTTCAACAATAACTACATCACTGGGGTTCAAAACGGCGTCACAGATCGTACTGATGCCGCCGGCGCCGCCGTTATTAATAAGGAAGTTTTCCGGCCCCAGCTGGATCCCCTCAAGGCGGCTCTGACGCTCGGCCAGGACCGCGCGCAGGCCATCGAATCCCTGCACACCACCGTAACGCAGCGTCTCCGTGGGGGTGGAGGCCAGCACACGGTCGAAGGAGTCGCGCAGGTCGTTGACAGGGAGGGTCGCCGGGTCGGGGATTCCGCCCGCCAGCTCAATAGGATCGGGGTGGACCGGGGGCAGAGTCCAGGCCACGCCCGCATCGGTGGGGCTGCCCGCCCCAACGGCCAGCGCACCCTCGGCCAGCAGGCCCAGCAGCACATCGCTCCCCTGCCAACGAAGCGCCGCCTCATCAAGGCCGGCTGTGGGGGTCGTGTCAACCATATGAATCTCCAGTAGCTGTCAGCAGATGTGGGTCAACTCGAGCAACGCGGGTAACGCAGAGTCGCGGTTGGCGTCGTTGAGACGTCTGTACGCCAGCAATCCATACTACCATATACGGGGCCCTAGCCGCTGTTCCGCCCTTGGCCCTACCGCACACGCTGTCCCGCCTGAAACACCGCCTCCACCTGAGTGATATCGTTGACGTCCCGATGAGGCTCACCCCGGAACACCGCCACGTCCGCCTCCTTGCCTGGCTCTAGAGTGCCGATGATATCGCCCAGGCCAAGGGCCTCTGCTGCACCGCTGGTCGCTGTAACAATTGCCTGCATCACGCCCATGCCAGCCTCAACAAAGAGGCCCATCTCCTTGCTGATCCTGTTAAAGGACACCTCTCCGAAGCCTGAGTCCGTACCCGTGACGAATTTCACCCCGGCCTTCATCATCTGCCGGACCTGCTCCAGACGTTGCGGATAGGCCCGTTCGAGCTCCTCCAGTCGCGCCTGCTCCTCGGCGGTCAGCCCAACCGATTGGGCTCGCTCCAACAACCACTCTCGCCCAGCCCCAATGTGCTGGTCAAGCGTGGGGTTGATCCAGGCCCCCGCTTCGGCAATCCTCGCCGCCACATCCTCCCGGAACTTTAGAGAGCCATCCGGCTCTCGCCAGGTGCAGTGGATGATCATATCCACGCCCGCATCCAGGGAGTTGATGATTCCCTGAGTGGCATGAGCGTGAGTGGCCACCAGCTTTTGAAACTTGTGTGCCTCCCCAACAATGGCCTGGATCTCCTCCACATTATAGGAGGGCAGGTTCGGATACGTGCCATGAGTGGTGCCGCCGGTGACCGCCACCTTGATATAGTCGGCGCCCCGCTTGATGAGCTGGCGAACACCCTTAACCACCTCGTCCACACCATCGGCCTCGGCACCCATCTGCCACATGTGTCCGCCGGTGATAGTGAGCGGGTTTGCGCAGATGACCAGGCGGGGACCCACAGCCAGCTCTCTTCGGATACCCTCCTTCAAGGATAGCGTCGTATTATTCTTTGCCCCGTTGTCACGGATGGTCGTTACGCCAAGGTCCAGATAGCTACGAGCGTTGAATATGGACTGCATGAGCAGAATATCATCGCTCTCACTCATCACGTCATTGGTGTGGGTGCCGTCACCAGGGTAGTTCAGATGAGTGTGGGCATCTATAAGCCCTGGCATGACCGTGCAGTCGGGAAACTCATACACATCCACAGCGGCACCGTCCGGAGCGGATACCTCCTGTTGTGTCCCTACAGAGCGGATCTTTGTGCCTTCGAGCAAGACGGCGCCGTTCTCGATGGGGGCGCCACCCTTTCCATCGACCACGTATTTCCCCCGGATGAGCAGGAAGGAATCCTGTTGTGCCATTGACCGGTCTCCAATCGGGCGCCGTGCCGAACTCGTGGACCATGAACCGCGTGCCGGAAGCAATGGTACCTACGGCCTCCTAAACCGTCAATCCTGGCAAGAATTCAGGATCCGGATGGAATCGGCAGGCTGGCAGACTAGCTTGACAATAGCACCACCATCACCCTACAATCAATTTGGAATCGGCTCAGGTCGATTTCTCTGTTTGGGCACCTTAACAAGTGAATAGTGGAAAGAAGGTAGGGTCAACGCTGAGAGTTTGATCCTGGCTCAGGACGAACGCTGGCGGTGCGCTTAATGCATGCAAGTCGAACGGTGAAATCCCGGCTTGCCGGGATGGATCAGTGGCGGACGGCTGAGTAACGCGTAAGCAACCTACCCTTGAGTGGGGAACAACTCCGGGAAACCGGAGCTAATACCGCATGAGATCGCCGATCGCATGGTCGGTTCTGAAAGCTGCGGCTTGCCGTGGCGCTCGAGGATGGGCTTGCGTCCTATCAGGTTGTTGGTGGGGTAACGGCCTACCAAGCCTATGACGGGTAGCTGGTCTGAGAGGACGATCAGCCAGAGGGGGACTGAGACACGGCCCCCACTCCTACGGGAGGCAGCAGCAGGGAATCTTGCGCAATGGGCGAAAGCCTGACGCAGCGACACCGCGTGGAGGAAGAAGGCCTTCGGGTCGTAAACTCCTTTTCTGGGGGAAGAGAGAGGACGGTACCCCAGGAATAAGCCTCGGCTAACTACGTGCCAGCAGCCGCGGTAATACGTAGGAGGCGAGCGTTGTCCGGATTTACTGGGCGTAAAGGGGGTGTAGGCGGTTCAGGTAGTCCTTGGTGAAATCTCCCAGCTCAACTGGGAGGGGTCTGAGGATACTCCTGGACTTGAGGGCAGTAGAGGAGAGTGGAATTCCCGGTGGAGTGGTGAAATGCGTAGATATCGGGAGGAACACCAGTGGCGAAGGCGGTCTTCTGGGCTGTACCTGACGCTGAGACGCGAAAGCGTGGGTAGCAAACCGGATTAGATACCCGGGTAGTCCACGCCGTAAACGATGAATGCTAGTTGTTGGGGGTCCTAGACCTTCAGTGACGCCGCTAACGCATTAAGCATTCCGCCTGGGGAGTACGGCCGCAAGGTTA
>JAPUKM010000075.1 GCA_027295645.1 Chloroflexota bacterium
ACCCAGCCCGGTACCAGGCCGTACAGCGTCACCGTCGGGCCGGGCCTGATCTGCTCAACGGTCACCTGCACCCCGTGCTGGCCCAGCGACTCTTCGATGCGGCGCGCGACCTCCTGCTGCTCCTCAGTCGCTACCGCTGGCCCAGAGCCGGCCTCGAACAGGTCGATGGCGGGCAGCCTCCAGGGGTCGCCCGATGAGGTGATAAGCACCGGGGCAGGCCGGGGAGCGGCCTTCCCCTTCACGGGCACAGCGGGTTTCCTCTGTTCCACATCGTCGGGCGGAACGATATTCTCCTCATCCAGGTCGTCCGGCGGCTCCTCTTCTAACGCAGCTTCTATCACAGGCTGGTCATCCTCATCATCGACGATGACCTCTGCCGTGCCGCCTGGTTTGCGCCGGGACCGGACCATGGCCGGCAGGTTGCCCGCTGCCCCAATCGCCCGTCGAATACCCCGGTGGCTCCTCTGAGCGCCGTACCGCAGCGTCCCGCCAATCCTGCGCACGGAGGCGGCTAGAGCCCGGTAGGTCTGCACCGGCCGGACCACAAGGGCTGCCAGGAAAAGCAGTACAAGAAGTCTCAGGGCACCCAGCGTGGCCTGGACAGCATCCAGCGGGGGTGATCCGCCCAGAATACCGCTGCCTATCAGGCCGCCCAGCGTCTCCGGAGTTTCCACACCCAGAAGCTCCGCATCAGAGTAGGCCAGCGCTCCCAGCACCGCCGCAACCACCAACGCCGAGCCGACCCACCACCGCCAGAGTCCCACCGTACGGCCGGGTCGGACACGCAGGAGCCCCAGGAGCAGCACCGCTGCTGGCACTACCAGCGCGGCGCCAAGACCCAGGAGCCTCAGCGCCTCCTCCTGCAGGTCGGTGATCTGGTCCGGAGCCAACACGGCGGCGGCCGCCACCACCACCGCGACCAGGACCAGTGGGCCCCAGGGCCTGAACAGAAGAAGCTTGACTGTGCTGGACAGTAAACCGAGGAGTGAAGCTATCACCAGACCCATGACCAGCTATACCTCCACCGACATCGGGAGGATCATTGGCCGGCGTCCGGTCTCCTTGTACAGAAAGCTGCCAAGGGACTCCTTGACCTGGGCGGTAATGTCGCCGTTGCCGTTGCCTGCGGCATTCCATGCGGCTTCCGACGTCCGCTCAAGGAGGTCGGTGGATTCCGAAATGTCGACGAAACCGCTGGATACCACCGCCGGCCGCTTCACCACGCGGCCCGCTTTATCCACCGTCAGCATCACCACCACGATGCCGTCCCGGGAGAGGGTCTGCCTATCACGCATGACCACGCTCTTCATATCCCAGATGTGTTTGCCGGCGATATAAACGTGGCCCGCCGGTACCTGGTCCACCGTCTCACCGCCCGCATCGGACAGCTCCAGCACATCGCCGTCCTCCAGAACGAAGGTGTTCTCCTGGGGAACGCCCAGGCTATGCGCCAGCATGGTATGGGCGATCAGGTGGCGGTGCGCTCCGTGGACTGGAATAAAGAACTTCGGGCGCGTCAGGTTGAGCATCATCTTGAGCTCCTCCTGGCTGGCATGGCCGTGAACGTGGACCAGCGCCACCTTGTCGTAGAGGACCTCTGCTCCCTGACGAAACAGATTGTCGATAGTCCTGCTCACCACCGTCTCGTTGCCTGGAATGGGTGTGGACGAGAGTATGACCGTGTCGCCGGGGACGATCTGAATCTCCCGGTGCTCACCATTGGCGATGCGCACCAGAGCAGAGGTCGGCTCCCCCTGGCTGCCGGTCGTCACCACAACCACCCTGTCGGAGGGAAGCTTCCGAAGTTCGCTCATCTGCACCAGCACATTTCCGGGGTCCGTGAGATAGCCCATCTCACGGGCCATCTTCACGTTGTTCACCATGCTTCTACCCACCGTCCCAACCTTGCGCCCATGCTTGAAGGCGGCGTCGATGATCATCTGCACCCGCGAAATCAGAGATGCGAACGTAGCGATCATCACCCGGCCCTGGGCTTCGCCAATAGCCCTGTCCAGCACCTCACCCACCACCCGCTCGGACGGCGTGTAGCCCGGCAACTCGGCATAGGTGGAGTCGGAGAGCAATAGAAAGACCCCGTCCTTGCACAGCCGGGCCAGCTCTGCAAGGCTCACCGGATGGCCGTCCACCGGCGTGTGGTCAATCTTGAAGTCCCCGGTGTGGATCACCAGACCCAGGGGGGTACGGATGGCCAGCCCCATGGCGTCCGGAATGGAGTGGGCCACACGGAAGTAGTCCACGCGGAACGGCCCTGCCTTGATCTCCTTGCCCGGCTGCGCCTCCACCAGCTCGGCGCTGCGCAGGTTCCTGTGCTCCTTCAGCTTCACCGAGATCAGCCCCAGGGCCAGGCGCGGAGCATACACGGGGACCTTCAGATCACGGAGGACGTAGGGCAGGGCTCCGGTGTGGTCCTCGTGCCCGTGGGTGATAAAGATGGCCCGTACCCGGTCCCGGTTCTGAATGAGATAGGAGATGTTCGGGATGATCAGGTCCACGCCCAGCATATCCTGCTCCGGGAAGAGGACACCGGCATCGATAACGATGATCTCCCTGCGGTACTCCAGGGCCATCATATTCTTGCCGATCTCTCCAAGACCGCCAAGGGGAATAACGCGTAAGGGGTGCTGAGCCATTGCTAGACCGGGTTAGAGCAGAGAGAGCTGCCGTGCGGGCTCCTCGGCTTGCGGCAGTACCACCTGCTCCTGGAGAAGCGACGGGATCGCCTTGAACTCCTCCTCGATAACGCTACGGAGGCTCTGCTGGTGCAGGGCCGCCGCCGGGTGGTAGATCGGGTAGAGAATGAAGCCCTCCTTGCGGACCGCCTTCCCGTGGGCCTTGCTGATGGTGGCCCCGGGAAGGAACTTGACCAGGGAGTGGCGGCCCAGGGTCACAATGACCTTGGGAGCGACAAGCTGGATCTGGCGGTCCAGGTACTTGGAGCAGGCGGCCACCTCGCCGGGGAGCGGGTCACGGTTGTTGGGAGGGCGGCACTTGATCATATTGGCGATGAACACCTGGTCGCGGCTCATGCCTATCGAGGCCAGAAGCTGCTCCAGAAACTGCCCCGCGGGGCCAACGAAGGGACGCCCCTGCTGGTCCTCGTGATAGCCGGGGCCCTCCCCAATGAACATCAGGTCCGCCTGTTCCGGGCCCTCCCCGGGCACCGCCCGCGTCCTCCCTTCGGAGAGGCTGCAGTCGGTGCAGACATGGATCCTGCTGGCCAGCTCTTGCAGCTCAGTCATCGGTGGCTCCTAGCACTGAAATTGAATCAGTTTGGACTTATCGCTTAAGCAACAAGTATGTACCTATAGCTGAAACACCTATGGCAGCCCCCGCCCACAAACGATCGTGGAACTCGTCAACAGAGATTCCGCGCTTGTTTGCCTCAATATCCGAAATAGACCGTCCATGTGAATCCTCGTAAATAATTCCGGCGGCACCTTTTGAGAATTCACCAATGAGGCCACCCAAGCTATCTGAGGCCTGCTCTTTATTCATGGTACATACGCTCACTTTTCAGGTTTTTGAGCGTGGCATTTTTGACAACGGCTAAAACTTGTTCAAATCGAATCGTAGCATGGGCAGCAAAAGCGAGTCAACGCTGTGGAGCCCCGCGCGTGAGCAGTCCGGGCCTTTGCGCCGCACCCCCTACAGCCCCTCCGGCAGGTCCACCGTCATCCGCCCCGCCTTGACGTCTACATCCATGACCACGCTGTCCACCGCCGGCACCAGCACACCCCGCTCGCCCTTGGATAGTACATACACGTCGTTGCTGCCCGTCTCAATGATCTCCGTCACCTCGCCCAGGTACTCGTCCTCAGGGGTGTACACCTGCATTCCCAGCACCTGGTAGTGGTAGTAGCTCCCCTGTGGTGCGGGAGGCACCTGCGACTCCTCCACGTACATGGCCTTGTCCCGTAACGCCTCCGCCTCCGAGTACGAGTTCGCCTCCGCCAGCTTCAGCACCAGCCCCTTCGGCCTCGGATGCATACTGAGGATATGGTAGGCGTTGCCCTCGATGTACAGGACCGCACCGGGAGCAAAGCGCTCCGGCGCGTCCGAAGCCGCCTCCACCCGTACCTCTCCTCCCAGTCCAACGGGCTTCACGATGCGCCCAACGTAAACAGTGGTTGGCAACCCTTTATTGGTCATCCGTTGACCTGAAGGGGGGTGAGGCCGGTTGGAGAGCGAGCAGAATGCGAGAGGGGCATCGGAGAGGGCGCTGCCGCTAGACGATCTCCAGGTTGGCTCGAGTGCCGTCTTTGACCGCCGCGACGCGGATCAGGACTCGCATCGCCTGGGCAACGCGACCCTGCTTCCCGATTATCTTACCCTTGTCCTCCTCCGCCACCTCCAGCCGCAGCACCACCCGCCCGTCATCCTCAACAACCTCGGTAACCTTGACCTCTTCAGGCTTGGTGGCGAGAGCCTTGGCGATATACTCCACCAGCTCCTTCATATACTCAGGCCTCGCCCAGAATGCCCCTGCTCCGCAGCATTCGCTCCACCGGACCGGAGGGTTGAGCGCCCTTACCGAGCCATTTTCGAGCCTTCTCCTCGTCCAGCACAATGGTCGGCGGATCGGTCTTGGGATCGTAGCGGCCGATCTGCTCCACATAGGCCCCGTCTCGGGGTGAGCGCACGTCGGCCACCACGATCCTGTACGAGGGTTGTTTCTTGGCACCAACGCGCCGCAGCCGAATCCGTACCACTTGTTATTCCCCCAAACGCTGAATATCCGTTCGAATTGTAGTCTCCACCACCTGCCTTGTCAACGTTGAACCAATAGGGCATTGCCTATAGAATCCATCGTAAACCGTCTATCTGGGAGGGAGCCGTGAAAGCTGTACGGTATCATGAGCATGGAGGCCCGGAGAAGCTTGTCTACGAGGAGGTGCCCGACCCGACACCGGGTCACGGAGAGATACTGGTCAAAGTGGCCGCCACGGCCCTGAACCACCAGGACATACGACAGAGGACGGGCGGCGTGCCGCCACCCCATATCCTCGGACTTGATATCGCCGGCGACGTGGCCGCCCTTGGACAGGGAGTCACCTCGCCTCAGGTCGGCGATAAGATACTTCTCTATCCGGGAGTCAGCTGCGGCAACTGTGAGTTCTGCGACGCCGGCCAGCACAACTGGTGCGCCGACTACAAGCTCATAGGCGCTCAGCTTGAGGGAGGCTACGCCGAGTACGTGGTGGCCCCCGCCATCAATGCTAGACCCATACCGAACGGTATGTCATACACAGAGGCCGCAACGTTCCCCATCTGCATCAGCACCGCATGGCGAAACATTCACACCAAGGGCCAGCTAAGACCGGGAGACCTCGTGCTCATACCCGGAGCGGGTAGCGGCGTCAGCGTCTTCGCCATTCAGATCGCCAAGGCGTCGGGTGCCGTGGTGATCACCACAACCAGCACCGAAGAGAAGATGGGCAGGGCAACCGACCTGGGAGCCGACCACGTCATCAACTACAAGACCGAGGATGTGCCCCGCGCCGTCCGTGAACTGACCAACGGGCGCGGCGTTGACCTGGCCATAGACCATGTGGGACAGGCCACCTGGGGGCAGAACCTGGCCTCCCTGCGCAAGGGTGGCCGTATGGTCAGCCTGGGAGCCACCAGCGGTGCAAGCTACCCGCTGGATATCTTCGACTTCTATCGCTCTGAGGTCGCCCTCATGGCCTCTGGCTCCCACACCCGCGGCGACTTCGACAACGGGATGAGACTGGTCGACCAGGGTCGCGTAAAGCCGGTGGTGGACAGCCTCTTCCCGCTGAAGGAGGCTGCGGAGGCCCATCGGCG
>JAPUKM010000076.1 GCA_027295645.1 Chloroflexota bacterium
AGTCGGGATCGGGCTCATAGCCCAATATAGGTAGTGCCGCGGGGTGGAGCAGTGGCAGCTCGTCGGGCTCATAACCCGAAGGTCGCAGGTTCGAGTCCTGCCACCGCTACCAAGGTTTGTATCTGAGAGTGGGCCTGATGACTCTCTTTCAGTTTCTCTCCCACCATGCTGCCAACATTGCGAATGCGAAGAACCATGAGGCCGCGAAGTATCAGCATTCCCCTACTGGTGTGTGCTGCCATTCTGAGCCTGGCCTGCACTGCCGATGATGCGACTCCTACGGTGATGGCTACTGTTGAACCGCCGGTTGACGCGGTGGTACAGGCCTATTTCGACACGATCATGCCGATCTTCCAGGGAAGGGATTCGGCCCATATTGCCCTTGACAGGGAGATTGGGCCGCCTGTGGCGGCGTCTGAGGCGGGGGAGGTCAGGCGCTGGTTTGATTCTACGAATGAGATCATTGCATCCCAGCTAGCCGCACTCACCTCTGTTGAGGACCTACCCGCCGCCACGGAAGTGGCTCATGCCAACTATCTTGCCACCACTACGGCACTGTTGGAATTTAACAGGAGCATTGCCCTCCGCCTTGGCGAAGCTGGCCAAGACTCCAACCTGGCCGAGGCTATCCGAGATCTGCAACAGGTAAGCGAGGCCCAGAGGCTTCTTGTTGGTGAATCAAGGGAGGCCTGTTCGGCGCTGGAGAATGCCGCTATGGCCAACCGGAGTGTTGTGGATTTACGCTGCTGATCTGGATGGGTTGGCAGCAGCCTCTGAGGCCGGTTCATTCAGGGTGCGTACTTTAGGTGGGTCCTTTAGCGGACTTCAGAAGAAGATAGGCGCCGTATCCGCCGATTATCAATGCCACTGGCCATCCCTGGGCCCCAAAGATGACTCCGGCGGCTATCCAGATGATCGCCCCTGTCAAAAATATGGCGCCAAGGGTTTTGCGAACCCTGCGAACGGTTGAAGCATCGGGTGTTCCCCACAATGGATCGTTGTCTGGGGGCATGAAGGGGCCGTCCAACCTTTAACGCTGTGGCTGCCGCTCTAGTGAGAACACAGTAGCGCTCAACCGAAGAATCCGCTGATGAAGTGTTTCTTGATGACCCCTGCGACCAGGTCAGGGCGCTGAAGTGGCACATCGTGGACGCTGTCTTCCAGCCATACGGTGTTACTCACGGGCAGGGTATCTCCTGCAGCGGCCAATGACCTCTCCGCCCGCTCCTGCCGCTCCTTTGAGTGGGAGCCGCGGCCTCTGGCTGGCATGAGCAGAACCGGACACCGCACGCGGTGGTAGAGTTCAGACGGCTTGTGGTCCCATATCGCCTCGATCACGGCCATGTGGTTTGTCCTGCTTAGTCTTGCCTGGATCTGTCCGTTCGCGAGCTCTTCGAAATTGGCCTCCATGGCCTGGCGAACCTGCGGGGTCTTCTCGAACCCGAAGTCCATGTTTTGCGCTCTCGCTCGAAGGGACTCAAGGGTCATGCCGCTGAAGTCAGGAGGGGCCATCTCCCTCGTCGCCGCCTCCAAGCTCGGGAAGTAGCTGGATATCTCTATCGTGCCCCCGTCCACCAAACACAATCCGGCCGCTACCCCCGGATAGGTCGCCGCATGCTCAAGGGCCACGTTTCCTCCCCACGAGTGACCGACCAGGATGGGGGATTCGATGTTGAGGACCTGGAGCAGGCCGTTTATGTCGGCAGCCACCGTGGCGAAGTCGTAGCCGCCGTCCGGCTTGGCACTCTCACCGTGCCCACGCTGGTCCACCGTAATAACCGTGTGGTCCTTCGCCAGCAATGGCGCTACTAAGTCCCAGATTCGGTGCGTGGAAGCCAGTCCGTGTAGCAGCACTAGAGGCGGCCTGGTGCCTCCCCACGTCCAGTATCGAAGGAGCACGCCGTTGGTTTCAGCGGACGCTGCGATAGGTGAAGACAAAATTTCCTCCGTAAACAGGTGGTGATTATAGCAACGATGCCGGTTTTCCGCAGATGCTTTTCAGAGACCTTATGGTAGGAGCCAACGATGGAGCCATCCTATGCGGTGACGTACTGCGGGACTTTGCGCATAGGCACGAACAGGGCGGCTGCCGCAACGACGCCCGCGATAATACCTACATACAGGAAGACGCCGTCCATGCTGCTTAGCTCTCGTACGCGCCCGGCAATGACCGGGGAGATGGCTCCGAAGATGGCAGGCCCGGTGAACATAAGAGCCGTCGCAGAGGCCTCTGTCCCTCGAGGAACTGCGTCGAGTGTCGCGGCCAGCATCACCGGGTTGATCGAATACAGGAACATTCCCAGCAAGGCCAGGATCAGCGTGAATGGAAGGCCGCTACCGAAGGGCAGCAGGGCGAGAACAAGAATGGCGATGGCAGCCAGCCCCACCGAGACTACGGGACGGCGGCCGATCTTGTCTGACAGCCAGCCCAAGAGGGGCGCTGTGCCAACGCCGAAGAGGGTGAGCAATGACAGGTGGTAGCCTATCTTGAACTCGTTGAAGCCCAGGTCCTCGTCCATGTAGACGATGAGGAATATGCTGAGTGAGTTGTGGGCCATGGCGCGCGCACTGGTAAGCATCACCATGCTGGCCACGGTTCCATTCGTCAATATGCCCCTGGCCGAGCGTATGTATGCGGCAAGATTCTGGATATCACCGGCCCCTTCAGTCCCCCTGACTTTGCCGTAGAATGTCAGCACTGCCAGGGCGCTGAGGAGAGCTGGTGCGATCAGTAGCAGAGCCAAGGTCCGCCATTCCAGGCCACTCCACTCGATGCCCAACAGGGTGACGCCACCCAGGAGCAGCCCCATGACGATGGGGGAGATGCTATCCCCAATAGAGCCTCCCATTCTGTGAACTGCCATGGCGGTGGCGCGGCGATGTGGATACATTGCCCCCAACGTGCCGAACGCAGGCGCGTGCCAGAGGGATGCCCCCAGGCTGGTGACGGCGATTCCCAGCAGAACGATCCAGTAGGCGTGAGCAGTGCCAATCAAGAGATAGCCCAGGGCAAGGCTGCTGAGGCTTGCGGCCAGGATCACCCCCACTTTACTCCGCCATACGTCCGCCATGATGCCCGCCGGGATGTTCATGACTGCGCCAGAGACGGTCCGCGCCGCGCCGAACAGCCCTACCTGGACATCGGTTAGGGACATGGCCTCTTTTAGTGAGGGTATGAGGAGCAGGAAGGCCTGCTGATAGAAGTGTTTGAGCGCGTGCCCCAGGGCAAGCCCTATCATGATGCCGCGTGAGCCGATTATTACCCCCTCAGCTTTCGGCCCTGCATCTTCGAGTCTCTCTGGCACGCCTCGCTTCTCCGCCTTTCACCGTCGTCTGGTTTAGTCACCGGCCCGGCTGGTCTCAGGCGTCCACCGGAACTCAAATGAATCGATCAATAGAATATTCGCTCCGGTCCAGGTACGCTCTATGGTATCACGCATCTCCATTAGCTCTCTGCCACACGCTGTCCCATTGTCAATTGCTGCAGGAATTCTTTGAAAATGGGCGCTGCACGCTCGGCCCGCGCTTGAGCCAACGCCTCCGGCGGCCCCTCCCAGAGCCGGTCCCACTCGTCCCGCTGGATCACCGGACTGTGAAACTGAGCATTGGGTAGGATCCTGTGTAGAGCCTGTGCAGCCGGCAACGTATGGATGTCATCATCTCCAGCAATAATCACCGTTGGCACCTGGATGGAGGCCAATTCCTCTTCAGTAGCGCCGATCACCGGCAGGTCAGCACCCTCAGTGAAGAACATGCGCCAGCGACTCATCACCCTGATGAACTCCTGCACGTCCATGGAGAGCAGGCGCTCACGGTTGGCTGAGTTCTCGGTGATCCGCTCGGTGAAGTAGGGGGTGGTAACCACCGCGGCCATGCCACCTGTCTGGGCCGCCTCGATAAATTGGCCATAGTATTGATACGCCAGACGCTCTGCTGCCACGGCACCTCCGGTGACCCATCCCAGCAGCAGCCCCCGTACCAGTTCAGGATGCCGGATCGCCGTTAGCAAAGACACGCGACATCCTGCAGACCACCCTCCCAGGTACGCGGGCCCGATATCGAGCTGTTTAATGAACTGTGCCAGGTCATCGGCCCATATCTCCTGCTCAGACTCCTCTCCGGAGATAGTGATATCCGATGCTCCGCAGTTGCGTCGGTCATAGATGAATCTTCGGTAATCGGGTGCCATGGCCTCCGCTACTGGGCGCATGATGTTCATGGCGCCCCGCCCTCCGGGGGTAAAGACTATGGGCAACCCGGACCCCATCTCCTGGAAGTGAAGTGTGCAGCTGTTGACGACTATAGTTGCCAAACGTACGTACCGCCTTCCTGCGGAGTAACGACTCAAACGTGCCTGAATTACGCGCCGACGGCTACCATTCTAGCATCCGTCCGAGTTCCAAGGCGGCAGAGCACAGAGGAGGCACCCCCTGACGACTCAGGGGGTGCCTCCTCTGGTTTTGTGCGGTAGGCCGACGACTCAGGACTTGCCGAAATGCTCCTGCATGTGCTGGAAGTAGTGCTCTTCCCAGCCTTGCTTGTAGCCTTCAGCCTGGCCGTCCGGGATATTGGAGTGTTGAATGGTCAGCTTGGCGCCGCCGGGAGCCTCTTCCAGGAGGACCTCAATCCGGGAATCCGGGCTGCCTTCCGGGAACTCGCCCGCTCTCCAGGACTGGACTATTCGGCTGTGTGGCTCCATCTCCAGAGTCTGACCGTAGATGACGCCGCCGAACATGCTGAATTTGCCACCGACCGAGGGATCGATGTCGGCAGGCCCGCCGGTCATCTCGGCGTGGCCCTTGGAACTCAGCCAGGCCTCATATATCTGCCTGGGGGTGGCGGGTATAACCTCTGATATTTCAAAAGACTCAACCATGCTCTCCTCCTATATGTAAGCTATCGCTTACGCATAATACCAGCACGCTGGTTATGATGCAACATGCGGTCCGCATGACTACAGGGTTGAGGCGAGACGATGTAGCTTTCTATGAGTATTTCAATGCCAGGCGAAGACGCTTCGGTACGTTGCTCCCGGCAGGAGATGGCTCTTCAGTCACCTTGGCGACCAGGGGCATCTCGGCAAGCGTGCTCACCAGTCGAATCGGTTGTTTGTGGATTACATGCACCACCGTGTCTGCCACCAGGGACGGGGTCACTCTTCCCACCTCACCGTCAGTCTTCTCAGCGAGTAGGTGGAGCAGCGTCAGGATGAGGGCTGGTTCTACGGGCGCAGTGAATACCAGATCGTGTTCCTTCGTCGGCTCGTATTCGGTCAGACCCGCGGCGGCCTTGGGCGGCTCTTTGGAATCTACGACCGCTGTCTCCTCCTCCGGCGAGGCGTCTTCATCAGCAGTCTCAGGGGTTTCCACAGGGGGGGGGTGCTCTTCGATTCTTCCACCGCCGCTTCAGGTGCATCTGTGGTGGTGCTGTCGCCTATCGCTGGCGTTGGACTGCCAAAGTCGACGTGCAGCTTGTTCGCCATTGAGGGGGAGATTACGATTCCGCCGAGGGCCACATAATTGATGGCCTTGGCAATCATGTCTATGCTTTCATTCTTGAGCAGATACCCCCGAGCCCCTGAATTGAGAGCCGCCAGCAGACTCTCGTCCTTGTCGGAGACGGTGAGGATCAGGACCTTTATCTCGGGCGCTTTTTGTTGAAGCAGCTGAGTGGCGGCTATTCCGTCGGAGCCGGGCATATGGAGGTCGGAAAGCACAACGTCCGGTCTGAGTGCCAGGGCCTTCTCAGCGCCTTCATAGCCGTTGGACGCCTCTTCGACAATCTCCAGGTCCTGTTTGCTGAGGGCCTCCATGAGATTCCAGCGGAAGAGGATATTGTCGTCCACAACAAGGACTCTGGTTGGTGCCATGCCGGTCACGTCAGGTGAAAGATGATGGGAACGATGTGCTGAAGCTATTGTAGCAGGTGCCGCGAAGCTCCCAGGACGGGTGGGCCCGCTTCAGGTCCTAGAGGCGGGCGGGTACCTGGTCCGCATGGAGCCTGGCCAGCACCTTCTCGGCTCCGGCGATTATGTCCGGAACCACGTCAGCGGCGTTCTTAAGCTCTGTGATGAGGCCGGATACCGCGCCCATGTAGATCTCTCCCCACTCCAGGTCAACATCAAAGTAGCCGCCGGCTTTGCGATCGAGGCCCTTGCCGTTCCGGTCTGCATAGTCGTCGATGAAGGTCTGCAACTCCTCCGCGGTGGCGCCCTGCGCCTCCATCTCCAGGTACTTCTGGGTGAACTTGTTCTTCATGGTGCGCCCAAGTCCGGCTCCCAGCGTTTTCCCCCAGGCAACGGTGCTGCTGTCGCCGGCGTCCAGCAGGGCCTGCTTCACCTCCGGGTGCCATCGGCTCTCATGGGTGGCGACGAACCTGGTCCCCATGCATATCCCCTCGGCGCCGAGGGCCAGGGCGGCGATGAAGCCGCGAGCGTCGCCCACGCCACCCCCGGCCAGGACGGGGATATCCACCGCGTCCACCACCTGCGGGAGCACGGTAAACAGGGTGGTCTCGCCGTGGCCCGGGCTATGCCCACCCGCCTCGACTCCCGCAATGGCAAATGCATCCACGCCGGCCTCCTGAGCCTTGACGGCGTGGCGTACTGTTGTGCCTATGTGGATGACCTTCATCCCGGCGTCCTGCAGCCTTTTGGTGATAAGGGTTGGGCTGCCCATGGAGGTGTAGGCAACCTGGACTCCCTCCGCTACAGCCAACTCTATTCGGGGCTCTACGGCGGATGATGCTGGCTGCAGGTTTATGCCGATGGGCTTATCGGTGAGCCTCCGGACATCCTTTATCTGTTCCCGCATGTGCTCCGCTTGTAGCGCTGGGTCGTCACGGCTGCCACCGCCGTCAACAATGAATTCGGTCCGCATGTTGTTGGACAATATACCGAGTCCCCCGGCGTTGGAGACGGCGGCTATAAGGGCCGGCGTAACGGGGAAGTTCATCGGTGACTGAAGAATTGGATACTCGATGCCGAAGAGGTCGCACACGCGGGTATGGAACATCGCAGGTCACCCCCAAGTCTGTGGTAGGTGCCATTGTATATGCGGTGGTGGAAACGTCAATGGCCCGCACCGCGGAGAGGGCTCGTTTGGGCGCGAGGGCCAGGTGCTTTTCCTCTGGCAATCTGCTATATATGATAGGCGGATTGAGAGCGCTCAACTGTCTCTGCTGACATCACATCTCATGAAGGAGATGCGGGCATCCTGGGGGAGGCGACATGGCTACGGACACGGACAGGGTAACGTTTGGGGTCGGCTGGGGCTTGAGGCTCTCCGCGTCAAGGGACGTGGAGCTGTCCGTTCTGGCGGAGGAGCTGGGCCTGGATGGTGTATGGCCCGGTGAGCATCCGACGGCAAGGTTCGCCGGGTACGAGCCCCATATTGTGCTCACGTACATCGCCGCGAAGACCGAGCGTATCAAGCTGGGCACGGCGGCCTACCTTCTCCCTCTCTCTCATCCGGTGCGCCTGGCGAAACAGCTCATGACGCTTGACCACCTGTCCAACGGCAGGGTCATCCTGGGCGCGGGATCCGGGGGAGAGATGCCGAAGCAGTACGCGGACTTCGGCATCGATGTGGAGGAGCGGGGCCCACGCACGAACGAGTACATCCAGTTGCTGCGCGCCCTGTGGGGGGAGTCGCCGAGCGACTTTCACGGACGTTTCTTTGACCTTGAGCAGGTCACGATGGAGCCCAAGCCGGTCCAGGGCTCCATCCCCATCTGGATATGCGGACGACCCGGCGGCATGGAGATGGGGCCGGACGGTCAGCCGCGCCGCAAGAGCCGGACGGCCTCTATCAGGCGGGCGGGCATGTATGGGGACGGCTGGATGCCGTACTATATGAGCCCTGAGAGCTATCGGGCGAGCGTGGAGCAGGTCAGGGCCGTCGCAACGGAGGAGGGTCGAGATCCGTCGAAGCTGGCGATGGGGCTCAATTGCTTTATGTTCATCGACGACAGCTACGGCGCGGCCCTGGAGCGGGCGTACGGCCCCCGAAGTGCGCCGCCGATCGGTCGTGAGCGGGTGGAGCAGTACGACTTCCTGGGTACGGCGAAGGAGCTTGTGCCGCGCATTGAGCAGTACATCGATGCGGGCTGCCGGCACTTCGTTTGCAAGCTGGAGACGACGCCCGAGCAGGTGGCGACGCACATGGAGTACCTGGCGAAGGAGGTCGTCCCGCACTTCAGGTAACGGTCTTCGATGGCCGGATTTACGGGGCCGATGAAACGGGTATACTGGGCCGGCCGGGTGGTATGTTGGGGGAAAAGGGGAAAAGACGAAACGGGGGGAGACCATGGACTTCGAGATTCCCGAGGACATGAAGCAGATCCAGATGCTGGTGAGGCGGTTTGTCCGGGATGTGCTCCA
>JAPUKM010000077.1 GCA_027295645.1 Chloroflexota bacterium
GCTCCGAGTTGGAGCCGCTGCAAGAAGAGCTTTTAGCCATCTCTGATCGACAGGCCCATGCCGGGCGTCAGGTGGGCAAGTTGACCAATGCCCAGGCGCTACTCGACAGCCTTCGAGAAAAGGTAGCTGCAATTGCGGAACCGGCGGAGAAGCGCTCGATCATCGAAGCACTCGTACAGAGCATCGAGGTCGCCACTGAGGGACAGGGGCATCACAAGACGGCTGAAGTCCATGTCACCTATAGATTCGAGCCGAGTTCGTCTGTAGAGTACTCTACGCCTTGATACAAGGGTATCCCCTACTTGTTCGCCTCAACAGGGGTAAACCTGTAGCTTGGTTCAGGAGCGGTGGGGTGACCTGGTGGGGTGACCTTATGCGGCGCTCTCAAGAAGCTGGCGAAGTGCCAGGAGCGCCGATACGACTGAGCGGTGTTTGATCAGGGAGCGGTTGTTCTGCGGGAACCTGTGGAGGTCAGACTGACGGCGTCCATCGCCGGCCACACCTATGTAGACCGTACCGGGCTGAACGTCCTCTAGGCCGTCCGGCCCTGCCACGCCCGTGATGCCGATTCCGAAGTCGGCCTTCAGCCGGATTCGCACGGCCTCCGCCATCGCCTCGGCCACCTGTTGGCTGACGGCACCATGCCTCTGGATAAGGGCTGCGTCCACCCCGGAGGCCTCCTTGAGGTCGTTGGTGTAGGAGACGATGCCGCCCTTGAAATAGGCGGAGCTGCCGGAGACATCGGTGATGGTGCTGGCCAGAAGCCCCCCGGTGCAGGACTCCATAGTCGCCAGGGTCATGCCGCGCTTCGTCAGCATCTCTCCCACCACCCTCTGGGGGCTCTCCGAGTCCACGCCCCAGATGCTGGTGGTGAAGATCTCCCGGAGCTTCTCCTCTATCGGCCTCACCAGGTCCAAGGCCTCCTCCTGCGACGCTGCTCGCGCGATCATGCGCAGGTGGATGCCGTCGGGCTTGGCGTAGATGCCCGTGTACGGGTTCTCCCCCCCAAGGAAAGGGCTTGCCATCTCGTCCACCAGCGCCTCGGAGAGGCCGATGGTCTTCAGAGTCCGTGTGAGAACAACCTGCCCGATGCCCATCTTCTGTATCCGCGGCATGATCTCCCGCTCCCACATCTCATGGAGCTCGCGGGGAGGGCCCGGCAGCGCCACAATGATGTGGCCGTCCCTCTCCGCCCACCAGCCGGGAGCGGTACCCTGCCGGTTGGGGATGCCCACCGCAGATGGAATGAGCCCCGCCTGTTTCAAATTATGCGGCGGCATTGAGGCATCGCGCCTGTGGAAGATGGCCATCAGCTCCTCAAGGAGCCCTTCGTCCGTGAAGATGCTCTCCCCAAGAACCCTGGCGATGGCCTCCCTGGTGATATCGTCTTTGGTGGGGCCCAGGCCCCCTATAGTAAAGGTGAAGGTTGAGCGGTTCCGGGCTCGCTCCAGGACCTCTGCCAGATTCTCTATATTGTCGTCCACCAAGGTCACCTGCTTCACCTGTAAACCCACAAACGGTAGCTGGGTGGCCAGGTAGGAGGAGTTGGTGTCCAGGGTCTCCCCCAGAAGAAGCTCGGTGCCCGTGGCGATGATCTCGGCATCCATGGCGAGGTGAGTATACGGGGTGCCCCTGGGCATAGCAAGGCGGAGGCCGGCTTGCGCCGCCTCCGGGTCTGGCTCTCTGCTGGCTTTCCCTGTACTCTAGGGAGCGCGCTGTAAGAGCTGCTTGGGTACACCTATCTAGAGGTCTTGAACAAATAACTCCACATCTCTTTTCATGTCATTCTGAGCGACGCGAAGAATCTAAGACTTAACGTTCAAACAAATACTGGAAAGGGATAGCTTCTTACAAGCAGGCATGGACGTTCTCGTAACAGGTGGAGCGGGCTTCATCGGCTCCCACGTGGTGGATGCCCTGGTGGCAGGCGGCCATCAGGTCACCGTGGTTGACAACCTCTCCACCGGCAAGCGGGCGAACCTGTCCACTGAAGTGACGTTGATGGAGGTGGACCTGCGGTCGGATGACCTGGACGCGGTGCTCCAGCGCGTGCGGCCTCAAGCGGTCTTCCATCTGGCCGCCCAGGCCAGCGTCCCCCACTCGGTTGCCGACCCCGCGGGGGACGCGGAGATCAATGTCCTTGGAACCATAAACCTGCTGGAGCGATGCCGAAGTGCCGGTGTCCGGCGTGTGGTCTACTCCTCCACGGGAGGAGCCCTTTATGGCGAGCCGGAGCAGATTCCCTGTACTGAGGGGCACGCCATCCGTCCTCTGAGCCCCTACGGCTTGAGCAAATACGTGGCGGAGAGGTATGTGGAGATGTACGGGCGGCTTCACGGCCTGGAGTACGCCATCCTCCGCTACGCAAACGTCTACGGTCCACGGCAGGACCCGTTCGGCGAGGCCGGCGTCGTGTCCATCTTCGGCCAGCGTATGGTGAACGGAGAGGACATCGTCGTGTTTGGCGACGGCACTCAGGAGCGGGACTTCGTGTACGTTGAGGACGTTGCCCGGGCGAATCTCCTGGCGCTGGAGCGGGGCGGCGGCCAGGCGTTGAATATAGGCTGCGGCGTCGGCACCTCGGTCAACGATCTGGTCGCACGGTTGCGCCAGGCCACCGGGTACGAGAAGGAGCCCACGTATACGGAGCCGCGTGCGGGAGATGTCTACAGGATAGCTCTGGATGCCTCCAGGGCAGGTCGGGAGCTGGGGTGGGAGCCGAAGGTCTCTCTGGAGGAGGGCCTTCGCCGCACCGTGGCCTCTATCCGCGACCGGTCGCTATGAGCCCTGGCCGCCGGGCGCTGCCTCTGCCTCTGGAAAACTCTCCTCGGCGGCCTTGAGGTCTTTGAACCCGTCGATGCTCGCCCAGTAGGCGTTGGACCTGTACGCATACAGGCGCCCCTGCTGTGCCATTTCGGGGAGAGTCATCGTTTCGTGGTCGCCCAGCTCCGGCAGCTCCTCCCGTATCGCCCGCTCAAAGATGTCCACGCCGGCATGGATCCAGTGGGGGAGCGTCCCCTTCTCCACGAAGGAGAGCACCCTTCCCGTGTCGTCCGTCTCAAGCACGCCGTAGGCGCTGGGGTACGGGGCGAGCATCAACGTGGCCGTTGCTCCGGAGTCGCGGTGGAGCCTCAATAGCGGCTCAAGGGGTTGATTCGTCAGCACATCGCCGTTGAGCGCCACCACCGTCCGCTCGGTATCCGGCACCATGCCGAGGCCCTGCCGCAGACCTCCTCCGCGACCCAGCGGGCTCTCCTCCACCGAGTACTGGATTCGGAGGCCGAGCTCTCTCCCGTCGTCGAAGTGGTCCCTGATAGCCTCCCACCGGTAGCTGCACAGGACGACTATGTCAGTGATGCCCTCTCTACGCAGCCATGATAGCTGGTGGCCCAGGATGGGCGTTCCCCTGACGGGCACCATCGGCTTGGGCATGGTATCGGTCAGAGGCTTCAGCCGTTCACCCCTGCCGCCAGCCAGGATCAGCGCGTACATGTCTTCTGCTCTCCTCTTGGCGGTCATCATAGGGAGTGGCCGGGTGGAATTCAAGCTGTCCGGAGATGTTGAGGGGGTGCAGGGCAGCGCCGCCGACCTCATTGCGTGCGGTCTCCCTGGTATGGTATAGTGCCCGAAATAGAGGAAAAAGAAGAAGAGAGGAAAAGCCAGAGGCATGCTAGATACGGGCCAAAAACAGGCCGTTATTGAGGAATACCGCGCTCACGATCAGGATACTGGCTCCAGTGAGGTACAGATAGCACTACTCACCGAGCGGATATCTGGGCTCAGTGGGCATCTGCGCGACCATCATAAAGACCACCAGTCCCGACGCGGACTCATGCAGATGGTGGGCCAGAGAAGACACCTCCTGTCCTACCTCAGCAGGGAGAACGTGGGGCGTTATAGAGACCTCCTCGCACGACTAGGCCTGCGACGCTAGCACCCGATTCAGGGTGCTACTGTTTTTTCAGCACTGCCCCTCGGAAGAGAACGGAGTCTTATCTATGATACGTACCTTTACTCGTGAAATCGGTGGACGGACCCTCACTATTGAGCACGGAAAGCTGGCGGGACTGGCCGGCGGGGCCGTGTCGGTGTACTACGGCGATTCCATGGTGGTGGCCACCGTGTGTACGGCAAAACCCAGGGAGGGGATAGACTTCTTCCCCCTGACCGTGGACTTTGAAGAACGCGCCTACGCTGTTGGCAAGATCCCCGGCAGCTTCTTCCGGCGGGAGGGCCGTCCATCCCAGGACGCCATTCTGACGGACCGGCTGACCGATCGCTGTCTGCGGCCCCTGTTCCCCAAGGGCTTCAAAGACGAGGTCCAAGTGGTGGTCACCGTGTTCTCGGCGGACCAGGAGAACCCTCTGGATATCCTCTCCATCATCGGTGCCTCCGCCGCCCTCGGCATCTCTGAGATCCCCTTTGATGGCCCCGTATCGGCAACGCGGGTCGGCTACGTGAATGGAGAGCTGATCGTGAACCCGCTGTTCAGCCAGCTGGATGATAGCAGCTTGGACCTGGCGGTGGCCTCCACCAAGGATGCCGTGATCATGGTGGAGGCGGGTGCCAACGAGGTCCCGGAAAAACTGCTGCTGGAGGCCCTTCGCTTGGGTAATAAGGTGAACCTGGAACTGGCGGAGCTTCAGGACGAAATCGTCCGCACCGTCGGCAAGGACAAAAAGTCCTTCGAAGTCCCTGAAGCCCCGGCGGTCCTCGATTCCGAGGTGGCGGGGGTAGCGGAGGCGGGGCTTGAGCGTTTGATGGACGCCGGTGCTGCCAAGGGAGAGCGAAACACGGCCATGGATGAGCTTCTGGACCAAGCCGTTGAGAAGCTGGGCGAGACGTACAGCTCGAAGGATATCGCGAAGGCCTTTGACGGACTGGTTAAAACAGTGATGCGTCGGAAGATACTGGACGAGGGCAAACGCCCGGACGGGCGCGCTCCCACAGAGATACGCCCCATTACCAGTGAGGTGGGTATCGTACCCCGGACCCACGGGTCTGGTCTGTTCACGCGTGGACAGACGCAGGTGCTCGCACTGGCTACGCTGGGCAGCCTTGCGCAGACCCAGCGACTGGATACTCTGAGCCCCGACGATAAGAAACGGTTTCTCCATCACTATAACTTCCCCTCGTTCTCCACCGGTGAGGTGGGAAGAATGGGAGGCCCCGGCAGGCGGGAGATAGGTCACGGCTCCCTTGCAGAGCGGGCCCTGAAGCCGGTCATTCCCAGCGATAGCGAGTTCCCGTACACCATCCGCCTGGTATCCGAGGTGCTGAGCTCGAACGGCAGCACCTCCATGGCCAGCGTATGCGGCAGCAGCATGGCTATGATGGACGCGGGCGTGCCCATCAAGGCCCCGGTTGCCGGTGTGGCCATGGGACTGATCCTCGGTGAAAACGGCAAGTTCACCGTCCTGACCGATATCCAGGGGATAGAGGACTTCAAGGGAGATATGGACTTCAAGGTGGCCGGCACTGTGGAGGGGGTTAACGCCCTCCAAATGGACGTGAAGGTCAAGGGCATCACCTTTGAGATCATGGAGCAGGCCATGGCCCAGGCACGGGAGGGGCGGCTGTTCATCCTGGACAAAATGCTCCAGACCATCAGCCATCCCCGGGAGACCGTGAGCGTCTACGCTCCGAAGATCAAGCAGATCAAGATTCCGCAGGAGAAGATCGGGGGCGTCATCGGGCCGGGAGGTCGCACCATCCGAGCCATAATTGAGCAGACCCACGCCACGATAGATGTCGAGGACGACGGGACGGTCACCATCGGTGCCGTCGACGAAGAGAGCATGCGAAAGGCGATCGCGACTGTCGAGGGGCTGGTGAAGGAGGCGGAGGTGGGCCAGGTCTATACTGGCAAGGTGGTCCGGATCATGGACTTCGGCGCCTTCGTCGAGATTCTGCCCGGCAAGGACGGCTTGGTGCATATCAGCCAGCTGGCCGACTACCATGTCGACCGTGTGGAGGATGAAGTCAAGGTGGGCGATGAGGTGACGGTTGTTGTGACGGAGGTGGACCGGCTGGGGCGGGTCAACCTTTCGCGCCGTGCGGTGTCCACCTCCAGCGACGGCGAATCCGGCGACCGCCCACGGCCGTCGGACGACAGCGGCCGGAACGGACCGCCCAGGCGCTCCGGAGACGGGCCACGCGATCGTGGCCCGCGCCCTCCGCGGCGCTATTAGGAGGGACTCCGTATGGCCGCCACGCGAGTCATCGTACATGGCGCGGCCGGACGTGTGGGCCGGGAGGTCATCGCCGCGCTGACCCGGGACCCCGAGACGGAGCCGGCGGGTGCGGTCGATACCGCAAGCCGGGACTCCGAGCTTCCCCTGCCCGACGGGTCGGGGACCATTCCCTACGACACGACCCTGGAGGGGCTCCTGCGCCGCTGTCAGGCCGACGTTGTGGTCGACTTCACCGTCGCCGACGCCTGCCGCGCGATGGTGCCGGTCGCCGCCTCCCACGGCCTGCACCTGGTCATCGGTACCACCGGGCTGACCGACGCCGACCTGAAGGCCATGTCGGAGCTCAGCGGCAAGAACGGGGTCGGCATTGTGGTGGCCCCCAACTTCGCCCTGGGCGCGGTGCTGCTGAACCATCTGGCCCGTCTGGCCGCACGCTTCTTTGACTACGTGGACATCTTTGAGGCCCACCATGAGGCAAAGATCGATGCCCCCTCCGGCACCGCGCTCAAGCTGGCGCGGGACATCGCCGCGGAGGGGCGGTTCACCCGCCCGGAGCCGCAAACGGAACCCTTGCCCGGCACCCGTGGCGGTGCCTATAATGGCGTCTCCATCCATAGCAGCCGCATGCCGGGACGGATGGCCCACCACGAGGTGGTGTTTGGAGCCCCGGGCCAGACGCTGAGCCTGCGCCACGACACCGTCAGCCGGGAGTCCTATATGCCGGGCGTCCTCCTGGCCGTCAAAGAGGTGGGCAAGAGGCGGGAGCTGGTCGTAGGGCTGGAGAGCATCCTGGGACTGTAGGGCCGGAGTATACTGGGGTGAGGGTGTACGGTGCGTAAGACCAACGTTGTAGTAGTGGGCGCCACGGGGGTGGTCGGGCAGGTCTTCCTACGGATTGCGGAAGAGCGTCGATTTCCTGTCGACCGACTGCGTCTGTCCGCCTCGCCCCGCTCCATAGGCAAGAGGCTCCTCTTCAACGGAGATGAGGTCGAGGTGGAGGAGACCAGCCCCGATATCTTCCGGGACGCCGACTTCGTCTTTATATCGGCGAGCGGCGCGGTGAGCCGGCAGCTTGCCCCGCTGGCGGTGGAGGCGGGCGCGGTGGTCATCGACGACAGCTCCGCCTTCCGTATGGACCCGCAGGTGCCATTGGTGGTGCCGGAGATCAACGGCGATGATCTGGTGGGCCACAAGGGCCTCACCTCCATCCCCAACTGCTCCACCACCCCGATGGTCATGGCGCTGCACCCGTTGCACCGGGTGAACCCCGTCAAGCGTATCATCGCGGACACCTATCAATCGGTGTCGGGCACCGGCGGTGGTGCCATGGCGGAGCTGCGCGAGCAGAGCCGCGCCCTGCTGGAGACCGGCGAGTCGCCGCCTCCGGAGGTCTACCCGCATCGGATCGCCTTCAACGTCCTGCCCCAGGTGG
>JAPUKM010000078.1 GCA_027295645.1 Chloroflexota bacterium
GTGGGCGTCAGGGTAACTGTTGGGAACGGCGTAGTCGTTGGTATAGCCGTGGGGTCTCCTCCACCACCACAGCCAATCAACACAAGACCCAGAACAAGCAACAGATAAGACCAGAGCCGCTTAGACATCCCCTACTCCTAATCCTCCAGGCACGCCCAGGCCACCGCCTGAACCTATGCCCGCACTATGTGTATCTAGCCACAGAACAGCATGTTACGTCAAGATAACAATTGTTAACAATGCCTCCCACCTCAACGGGTGCCTAGTCGTCGCGTTGCCGGTCTTCCCGGCGCTGACGACAGGCGGCGGGATCGGCGCAGCGGAGCATAAAGGTTGTGTCCTGCTCCTCTCGTGGAGGAGGTCCACCCTCAGCCGGAGTGACCAGCTTGATGTCCGCACCCACTATCCCCTGCCGCTCGCACAGGTCGCACCGTCCTAGGGAGTCCTCGTGCTTCAGTCGAATCCGCCACAGGGGATCACGAGCCATGGCAGTTAGACTACACCGATCTCTCTGAGGCCCTTGATCTCCTGAGACGAGTAGCCCAGCAGCCCACCCAGGACATCCTCAGTGTGCTGTCCCAGGGTGGGAGGCGGTTGAAAGCTCTCCTCTATCCCCATCTTAATGGGATTCCCGGCGGTCTTGTACCGACCGGCCACCGGATGGTCTATCTCCACCACCATATTGCGCATCCGCACCTGCGGATCGGCCAGCGCATCAGCGATGCTGTTCACCGGCCCCCCGGGAATGTCCCCCTCCACAAACAATCTCAACCACTCCTCTCGCGGCCTGGTGCCAAAGGCGTCGGCCAGCATCTCGTCCAGGGCGTCGCGGTTGGCGATGCGGTCGTTCTGTGTCATAAACCGGGGGTCCGCGGGCAGACCCTCCATACCCTCCACGGTATCACCCAGGAGTCGCATGAGTTTCTCATGGAACTCCTGGGTGACGCAGTGTATCTGCACCCACTTGCCGTCGCTGGACTGATAGGCCCCGGCGGGGAGGTTGGACGGGTGGCTGGAGCCGATCGGTTTCGGTACGTCTCCGGACACCAGATAGAACTGACCCAGGTGTGCCTGGAGGGCTATCTGTACATCCAGCAGGCTCACGTCGATACGTCTCCCCTCGCCGGTGTTCCTTCGACCGGCCAGGGCGGCGCAGATGCCCAGGGCCGCAACGTAGCCGCCGGCGAGGTCACCTATAGGGAAGCCCATGTATACAGGAGGCCATCCCTCCTTGCCGGTGACGCTCATGCCGCCGCCCATGGCCTGGATAATACCGTCAAACCCAGGACGGTCCTTGTACGGCCCCTCCTGGCCAAAACCGGAGATGGAGCATGCGATGATGGCGGCATTGGCACGCTTGAGGCTCTCGTAGTCCAGGCCCAGCCGTGGGAGCACCGCGGGACGGAACGCATCAATCACCACGTCCGAGACGGCCACCAGATGGTAAAGCACTTCCTTCCCCTCAGGTTTCCGCAGGTCCAGGGTGATCCCCTTTTTGTTGCGGTTGACGTTCATGAAGTAGGCGCTTTCACCACCCAGGAAGTGCGGCCCGAGCCGTCGCGACAGGTCCCCTACACCGGGCTGCTCCACTTTGATTACCTCCGCACCAAGGTCGCCCAGGGTGCGCATGCCAAAGGGGCCGGCCAGGGCCTGGGAGAAGTCAAGTATCCGCACGCCCTCTAGAGGCATACTCACGCTTCCCACCTCCTGAGAATCTCCAGAGATACCATGGGGACGAACGTCGGAGTTCGTCCCCGTAGTATCAAAGCCCTGACGCCGCAGAACGACTTTACTCCACCGCCAGCAGGTCCGCCAGTTCCCGAACATCCCTCATATCCTGAAGAGACTCCACCGCGGCAATAATCTGACGCTGTCGCTCTCGGGAGATCACCGGTGCCGAGAGGTTCATGAACTTATCCTTCATCTCGTCCCAGGTGAGGGCATTCTCCGGGTCTCCCTTGGGGTACTGAATCTCGCTGCGCAGCGTGCGCCCGTCGCGGGTGCGCACCTCTGCCCACGCCGGCCACTGCTGCGGAAACTGGGCGTCCAGGGCGGGATCGGTCACACACTGGACCTTGCCCATCAACTCCCGTACCTCCGGCCGCTGGGCAACCTCAGCAGTGTACTCCTCCAGGGACGCTCGACCGTACAGCAAGGCAATAGCCGTGGCGAACGGCAGGCTGAACTGTATATCGACAACCGACGTGGGGTTCCGCTTCTCCTCCTCCGGAGCCGCCACAAGGTTGTAGCCCGCGCTGAGCACCCCCACCCTCGCCTCCTCAACGTTCTCGGCCAGCAGGTCATGCCGTCTCACCAGGTCCAGCACGCAATCGATGGGGCCCTGGTTGTATCGACAGCAGGCGTGCGGCTTCACGCTGGTACGGGTTATGTGAAAGATTTCGCCCAGGTCACGAAGGACCAGGTCAGGGTCAGGGTCGCCCGAGTAGCCGTGCAGGAACCCGTTATTGCCCTCGATAATTGTGCTCGGGGCCACAAACTCCTCCCGGGCCAGGAAGGCCGCCCACATGCCGCTATGAGACGCCCAACCAGGGTGGAACCGCTTGGTCCACGCCCCCTGGGCCAGAAACTCCATACTTCCCGCCGCCTGGCTTCCAGCGATGCCCAGAGCATAGGTCATAGCATCACCCTTGAGGCCCAGGAGCCGGGCCGACACCGCCGCGGCGCCGAAAGCGCCGCAGGTGGCCGTGGGGTGAAACCCTCTCCCGTAATGCTCCGCCGGCCTCAGCGCACGACCCAGGCGCACGATAACGTCATACCCCGCGGTCACAGCCGTAATAAAGGATTTGCCATCCACCGGGACCACGTCCGCCATGGCCAGGGCGGTGGGATAGGCCACCACTCCGGGATGGAGGGATGCCTCGTTGTTCACGTCGTCCAGCTCAATGCTGTGAAAGGCGATACCGTTGGCCAGGGCGGCATCTTCGGGAAGTGTCCGCTCAGCGGTCCCGATGATGACGGAGGAGCCGGGCCGCTCCAGTCGCTTGATTGCCTTCACAACCGCTTTGGCGGAGTCGGTTGTGGAGCCGTTCAGCGTGACCGCAGCGAAGTCCAGACACAGATACTTGGCCCGGTCCAAAGCCTCGGGTGGAAGGTCTTCGTAGGTGAGGTCGCTCACGAACTGAGCAAGCGTTTGAGTGATGCCGCCGTTTCTGGTCGTCTGAGCCATCTCACTCCTCCTTGCTAGTACAGGAGAGTCCCTGTTCTACAGCCCGCTTTCATAGAGAAAGTCCCCAGAGGGGTAGTTGCTAAGGAGATTGCGGGCTATCACGATCTGCTGGATCTCGTTCGTGCCTTCTCCTATGATCATAAGGGGTGCATCCCTGTAATACCGCTCCACGTCCATGTCCTTCGTATAGCCGTACCCGCCGTGGATACGCATAGCATCTATAGATACCTGTAGACACATCTCGCTGGCGAACAGCTTGGCCATGCCCGCTTCCAGATCCGCGCGCTCTCCCCTGTCCTTTTTCTCCGCAGCGCGTATCGTCATGAGATGGGCCGCCTCCACCTGGGTAGCCATGTTGGCCAGCATTATCTGAATGGCCTGGTGCTCTGCAATCGGCTTGCCGAAGGTGTGTCGTTTCTGAGCATACTTGATGGCCCGCTCCAGCGCTATACGGGCGACGCCCACCGCACGGGCGGCCACATTGATGCGGCCCACCTCCAGGCCGCTCATTATATGGTAAAACCCCCGGCCCTCCTCACCACCCACCAGATTGGAGGCAGAGATCCGGTAGTCGTCGAACAGCAGCTCAGAGGTGTCGACTCCCTTATATCCCAGCTTGTCGATGTCCTGGGCCACCGTGAACCCGGGTCCCTTCTGGCAAATGAAGGCGCTGATGCCCCTATGAGCAGGCTGGGCATCCGGATCAGTCTTGGTAATCACGATGAAGGTGTTTCCGTGGCGACCGTTGGTCACAAACATCTTCCTACCGTTGATGACATAGTCGTCGCCATCCTTCACGGCCCGGGTCTGAATGGCCTGGACATCGCTTCCGGCTTCGGGCTCGGTGATGCAGACGCCTCCGCGTAGCTCGCCTGTGGCCATCCGGGGAAGGTAATGCTCCTTCTGCTCCTGGGTCCCGTTGGTTACTACCATATAGGCCATGATGAGGTGTGAGTTGAGGATACCCGTGAGGCTCATCCAACCCCGGCAGATCTCCTCGATGATGAGGGCATAGGTGGTGGTGTCCAGCCCAAGGCCGCCGTACTCCTCCGGAATGAGGGCCCCGAAGAGACCGAACTCCTTCATCCGCTCCACGAAATCGAAGGGATAGTCGTCGGCATGCTCCCTCTCAGAGGCGACAGGCATCACCTCTTTCTGAACGAAATCGCGGATAGTCGTGATGATGCCTCTCTGGGCTTCTGTAAGCTGGGTCACGTCCCTCGCTCTCCTTACTCTTCAGCAGAGGTGGTCAGTGGAAGTTCCGCAGGCTCCAGGATGCCGGCATTGTATCACACGCCAGACGCGGATACAGAAAGGAATACATGGGCATCCCGACGCCCCATACCCTGAAGCGGGGCCTACTGAGACTGGCTATGGAGCGCCACCGGCCGCCGAATGTATCTCCCTATCTGCTCTCCCACCACCTCGCCGTCGTCAAGCATCGGCTGCCCCCGCAGAATTGTATATGTGGGCCAGCCCTTCACTCGCAGCCCCTCGAACGGAGTGAAGTCCTGGGCCGATAGCAACAGCTCTGTCGTTACCTCTCGCTCCATCTCCAGATCAACGATAGCCAGGTCGGCATCGGAGCCCACCGCAATGGTCCCCTTCTGCGGGTACAAGCCGAAGTTCTGGGCCGGGTTGGCGCTGACCAGCTCGGCGATGCGGACCAGCGGGAGACCCCGGCGGTGATACCCCTCGGAGAGCAGCACCGGATACAGCAGCGAAGTGCCACCAAAGCCGGGCTGTGAGCTCCAGAGTCCCTTGGACTTGTCCTCCAGAGAGAGACAGGCATGGTCGCTCGCCACCGTGTTGATTTGACCGGCGAAGACTCCGTCCCATAGGGCCTGCTGGTCATCGGCCTCCCGGATGGGAGGATTTACCTTGCCCCAGATACCGTGCGCCGTGTCGTGGGTGAGAGCCAGGTGGTGCAGCGTGGTCTCCACCCTGACGTCCAGGTCAGGGTATCGGCCCCGCACCTCGGTCGCCGTCGAAAGGGCGTCACGACTGCTCAGGTGCAGGAGGTTTACCGGGCAGGAGGCCGCGTTGGCAAGTACCGCCACCTCGTTGATGGCGAGCACCTCCGCAAGGGTGCGCCTCGCCTCGCTGTATGTTTTCAGGTCCTCCTTGCCCGTTCCCTGCCCTTCCTCAATGCCGATACGCAATATGTCCGGGTCCTCACAGTGAATGCTCAGAGAGATCCGACCGCTCTTACCGTAGCGGGCGGAGCTCTGGGACACACGCTCCATCAGGAGGAAGAGGTGACCCAGGTCATACTTTTCTGCCATGGTGTAGGCGCTGGCCTCGGTGGAGTCGGAGGTGAGGTTCAGACCCCTGTAGAACATATAGTTCTTGAAGGAGGCGACCCCCTGCTCCGCCACCAGCCAGTCCACCTCGTCAAGCTGCTCGCCGGTCATGACGGCGATGTGAAAACCGAAGTCGGTGTAGGCACGGCCCCGGGTGGCCGCCAGCACCTCCGGAAAGATGGTCTTATAGGGACCGCTCTTGTCGAGGTAGTTGCTGCCGGTACGGAAATAGCTCAATACCGTGGTGACGCCTCCCACCAACGCCGAGCGCGTCTCGCTCTCCGTATCCTCCCCCATGGGCCGGTAGATGCCCAGGTGAAAGTGGGAGTCGACGGCCCCCGGCAGCACCACCTTCCCCTTGGCATCGATGACCCGTTCCGCATCGTCCGGCGCAATCCGGTCCGAGAGGGCGACGATCCTCCCGTCACGAATGCCTATGTCCGCGGTGGACGTGCCGCTATAGGGAACGACGAGCGTTCCATTGATAATGGCCGTATCGTAGCGTGCCACGGTGCGTCCTCCTTGACCGTCTTCGAAAGCCAACCCCTGGCGTCCTACCCTATCCTCTTCATGACCTCTTCGGAGGTCATCAACTTCCCCACGTTACCCAGGTTCTTGAGCGATGCCTCATGCAGCGCCATGTTGTAGCCCATCACGCAATCGGATAGCGTAATGACATCAAACTCCCGGGCCACAGCGTCCCGCGCCGTTCCCTCGACCACACCATTTGTGGCGATCCCGGTGAACACCAGGGTTGTGCCGCCCAGCGAGCGCAGAACCTTCTCCAGCTCTGTCTGGTGCATGGCCGAATAACCCCACTTGCGCACCTTGTAGTCCGGCTGGGGTAGGTCGTCGATAGTCTCCTGCCCCCATGTCCCGGCGCGGAAACCCTCCTCCACCAGAAATGGGCGCAGGTCACGCAAGTGGCCCAGGCCCATGGCTCCACCGTCAAGGTCGGTGAGGATGGTCAACTGAGAGGCCACGATGGGAATGCGCCGCTCCCGGCAGAAATTCATCAGGTTACCTATTCGAGGGATGATAGGGCCAATGGGGCCAGGATCGAATCCGTTGCGCGCGAAGACGCCATTCTCACTGCAGAAGTCGTTCTGCATGTCCATGACCATAAGGATGTACTTCTCTTCAGCCATTCCTATCCTCCAAAATAGCCGCCTGGCTATCTCCACTCCAGGCTAGCTCTTGCCCGCCACCGCGTACTCCTTTTCCATCTCATAGATGGCATCCAGGCCAAGGAGCCCCGCAACCTCCTCCCGCTTGCCATACAGAGACGGGTCCACAGCCCCCTCACTCTTTAGCTGCTCCATAACGCTTCGCACCCACTTGTACACCGCGAACATGGAGCCCCGGTGTATCATTATCTTGAATCCCAGCCTCTCGATCTCCTGTGTCGACACAAGGTCGCCGTTGTAGAGACGTGGCGCATCGGCCAGATCGTGAGCGTATCGCTCCAGGTCCTCGGTGCTCTTGATCCCGTCCACAAACACCATGTCGGCGCCCGCCTCGTGGTAGGCCCGGCAGCGGCGGATAGTGTCATCCCATCCGTTCACCGCCAGGGCGTCGCTGCGGGCGATGATCAGAAAATCGGGGTCCTCACGGGCGTCCACGGCCGCACGCACCTTGGCCACGTGCTCCTCCATGGGGATCACCTGCTTCCCCTCAAAGAAGCCGCACTTCTTTGGAAACACCTGGTCCTCCAGGTGTATGCCCGCCACACCCGCCTGCTCGTACTCCCTGACCGTTCGCCGCACGTTGATGGCATTCCCGTAGCCGGTATCGGCATCGGCGATGACGGGCACCGAGACCGTGTTGGCAATACGGCGGGCGTTATCCACCATCTCAGACATGGAGACAAGGCCCACATCCGGGTAGCCCTTGGACATAGCCGTGCCAAACCCCGACATGTAGACGATGGGGAAGCCCACGGCCTCCGCGATCTTTGCCATGAAGGCATCGTAGGTGAAGGGCG
>JAPUKM010000079.1 GCA_027295645.1 Chloroflexota bacterium
TCGTGCCGGGGCCCGTCTTCGCGAACATTGTGTTGGCCGATGAGATAAACCGCTCCAGCCCGCGGACCCAATCGGCGCTGCTGGAGGCCATGGGTGAGGGGCAGGTTACTTTCGATGGTGTGGCTCATCCCCTGCCGCGGCCCTTCTTCGTCATCGCCACCCGAAACCTGGCGGAGATGCACGGCACCTTCCCCTTGCCCCAAGCCCAACTTGACCGGTTCCTGCTCGCCTTCGGCATCGGCTATCCCAGCCAGGAGGACGAGGTGGAGATCCTGGAACGGCACGAGCACGGGCGATCCAGCCCGAGCCCTGTCCTGTCCGCCGAGGAAATCGTGACCATGCAAGACCATCTGTATCAGGTGGAGGTCTCCCGCCCGGTGAAGGAATACATCGCTCGCATCGTCGCCGAGACCCGCGACAGTGATGAGATCGCCATCGGCGTGAGCCCGCGCGGAGCTGTGTACCTGCAGAGGGTTGCCCAGGGGAGGGCCGCCATGGAGGGCAGGAGCTTTGCCACCCCCGATGACGTGAAGGCCGTCGCTCCCGTCGTCCTCCGGCACCGCCTGCTGCCTCGATCCTCGCAGTCCGGGGCCGCTGCGGCGAGCCTCGACGCGATCCTGGCCACAGTCCCCGTCCCCCTGTAGGAAGCGGGCTACGATGACAAGAGCAGGCGTAGCTTTCATCGGCGGCGGGGTGGTGGTGTATCTCCTGGCCGGTCAGACCCAGATCGGCTGGCTCTACCTGTTGGATGCGATGATCTGGAGCCTCGTAGCGCTCTCGGCGCTCCTCCCCTGGTGGAGCCTCAAATCCCTGCGGGTAGAGCGCCAAGTGTGGCTGCCGTCCCCTCCAAACGGGCGTCAGCAGCTGGCCCTCCCAATTGAGGGGGACGCCGTGGAGATCAGGCTCAGGGTGACGAACCGGGGGCGCCTGGCCCGGCACTTCATCAAGGTGGTGGATGACTGTCCCCTGGAGGAGCCGGGGACACGCCACCGGGCCTTCCTTCTCCCGACCGTGGCGGCGCGGTCCGATGTGGACTTTTCCTATACGGTCGACTGCTTTCGGCGGGGCCGGTATACCTCCGCCACAGCCATTGTGGAGACAGCCGCGCCCCTGGGGCTGTTCGTCCGCCGGCGCCGTTACGATCTTCCCCTGAGCGTGACCGTCTACCCGGGGTACTACGAGATGACAGGAGTGCCGGTCGCCAGCGACGTCTGGGCGGAACAGGGACAGATGGTCAGGGCCAGCGCCGCATCCGATTTCTACGGGTCTCGGGAGTACCAGCATGGGGACCCCCTCCGGCACATCCACTGGCGCAACACCGCTCGGCTCGGGCAGTTCGTCGTCAAGGAGTTCGAGGAGGCCAGCCAAGGCTCTGTCGCCGTGGCCTTTGAGACCGCGCGGGACTGGGGTATGGGGAAAGAGACCACTGTGGAGGACGCCATCAAGATCGCTGCGAGTCTAGCCCGGCATGGTGGAGACGCTGGCCGCAGCATCGGCATCCTGGCGGGCCCGGCCCCGTTGCTCCAGGCAAGCTGGCTTGAGGCCATGGACTATCTCGCGGGACTCACCTTGGAGCAGAGCGGAAGCCTGGAGGAGCTCACGGCGCCACCGGAGCCCGCACGGACCCTCCTGGCGATCGTCCCAGCCAACGAGACCGGCCTCATTCCCAGTCTGCAACGCATGGCTGAGAGGGAGAGGCGCCTGGTGGTGGTGCTTCTGGAAGGCTTTGCCCCTGGGGAGATGCCAGGAGAGTTCGCGTCCCGACTGGGCAGTGGCTCTATCGACCTCGTGCGCTGTTCCCGGGGCGATCTGAAGGCAGCCGTAGAGGCACTGGGTCGTTCCCGGCTCTTCGCCGGTTAGTGAATGGCTCCACGGGCCAAGTGTGAAGATGACCAAATACGCCTTCAATTTCAGGTTCCTGGCTTTCCTGGCGATAAGCTGCTCGATAGGCGCGGTCGCGGGCGTGAGCAGCGATCCCCTGCTGTTCACGGTCGGCGTCGCTGGGCTGGCCACCGGAACCATCTACATGTGGCGCGTACGTTATGCCGGGTCCCGCGTGCGCACGGGCGTCTTGCTCCTCCTGCTCCTCATCCTCCTGGCCTTCCTAGGCCGGGACATGCTCTTCTCCCTGAACAGCGACCCGCTCCTGCTGGCACGTTACCTCGTCTTCGGGTTGATCGTCAGCAGCTTCGACCTGCGGACGCGGAGGCACGTCCTCGGCACCTTGGTGCTGGCGGGCATGCTCTTCGTGCTGCTCACCACCATGGCTTTCAGCCCATGGTTCCCCGTCCTGATAGGCACCTTCGTGCTCCTGACGCTCGCAGCGGCGACGATGGGTCACATCGACGAGGAGGCGAGCCGGGCGATCGTGGTAGGTGGGGGGAGCCTACGGGCTGCGGGCACGGTCTGGACGGCCTTTGCGACGGTATTCGTGCTCCTCTCGGTGGCCATTTTCCTGCTGATGCCCCGCATCGGAGCCAGCGGCCTCGTCCAGGCGAGCTGGCTTCCCAGCCGGATCGATTTGACCCGCGGGGGGCCAATTCTTCTCCCGAGCCTGCCTGGCGCTGGCCTTTCGCCGGGGGTTCTGCCCTCTCAACAGCTTCGCGGAGCCGGTGACTATGTCACCTTGGGATACACCGGCCCGGCCGCGGATACCGTCGTGATGCATGTGCGGAGCCGCGTGTTGAGCTATTGGCGTGGCGCTACCCTCGACCAGTACGATGGCGCGGGATGGCTCCCCTCGACATCCAGGGTCACCCTGGTCGATGAGGGCCAGGGTAGCTACGTTTTCCCGGACTCCGAGCTTCGTGCGCCCGGCCGGCGATGGTACTCCCAGACATACTATCTGAGGACAAACCAGCCGAACGCCATCTTCACCGGCTACAGTCCAGGACGGGTCTTTCTGCCCCGCTCCAGTCAAACGGGCCTCTACCGAGGCACCGTTTACCGCGCCGTCTCGCCGGTGCCCGCTCTGACCCCAGGGCGGCTACGCCGCGATCAGGCGGACGCGACGCAGCTGGCAGATCTGGCCCTTCCGCCCATCGGTGCGAGGACCAAAGCCCTGGCGGAATCGATCGTCGAGGGCGCCGCGACGGACTGGGACAAGGCGCTCCGTCTGGAGCAGTTCCTGCTCCGCAATTACCCCTATGACCTGGGAGTGGAGCCGCTGGCCCCAGGAAGAGATGCCGTCGAGGTCTTCCTCTTCGAGCAACAGGCTGGCTATTGCTCGCAGTTCGCGACGGCCATGGCCGTCATGGCACGCCATGTCGGGCTGCCCGCCCGGGTAGCCATCGGCTATCTACCCGGAGTGTACGACCCGTTGACCGGTGCCACAGCGGTGCGCGCGGGAGACGCCCATGCTTGGGTGGAGATTCGCTTTCGCAATGCGGGCTGGGTGGCCTTCGACCCCACTCCCCGGCCCGATGTGGTCCTAGGCCCGGGGACCGGCCAAGGCTGGGTCACCTTTGGCCTCATGGATTTCATCGGCGTCGACTTCACCGGTGCCGTCTCATCGCTTGCCGGAGACTGGGTCGTCGGGCGGCTCTCCGTACCTCGGTGGGGCGGTCTCGCCATCCTTGGTGCGGTGGCCCTTGCCGGCGCCTTGGCCACTTTGCTGCTCGCTGGCCGCAAGCGGAGGAGCGGCCCGCACGGAGCAGGCTACACCGCGCTTGCTGGCGAGCCCCGTCGGGCCGTCCTGTCTGTATACGAGAGGATGGGCGTTCTGCTCGTCAGGAGAGGTTTGCCTCCGAGGCGACCGGCCCAGACGCCCAGCGAATACCTCAGGGAAGTCGCTCCACGGTTTATGAGCGGTCTCGAGACCGTGGCGTGGCTGACTGAAGCGACCGGAGCCGCCGCCTACGATCCCAGGCCATTCGGCTCATCCATGGCTCGGGAAGCGGGCGTCAGGTTCGCTGCCTTGCCTCGGACGCTGGCCGTCAGGACCAATTGATACGCCAGCGCCTCGGCGAGCGAGGCTAGGACGGGGCAACGCCTCCCGCAAACTAGCCGTAGCTAGTCACCCTGGGCCGCTACGCGCTGCCTCAGCCTGGGCTTTCGAGCAG